>JAJYVB010000079.1 GCA_021792265.1 Deltaproteobacteria bacterium
GCAGCGGCACGCCGTACTGAAGGGCGTACGAGATCGCGGTGGCGAAAGCGTCCATCAGGCCCGATATCGTCGATCCCTGCTTCGACATCACCACGAAAATCTCGCCCGGCGTGCCGTCTTCGTACTGCCCCACCGTGATATAGCCCTCATGACCGGCGATATCGAATTTGTGCGTGATCGAACTGCGCTCGTCGGAAAGCTTACGGCGCAGCGGCCGGATCTCGACCGGCTGGCCAGCGGCCGCCGCCGGTTGAGCCGCTGGCGCCGACGCGCTCGTGCTGAGCGGCTGGACGCGCTTTGAACCGTCGCGGTAGATGGCGACCGCTTTGAGCCCGAGCTTCCACGCCCTGGTATAGACCTCGGCAACCTCTTCGACGGTCGTTTCCGCGGACATGTTAATCGTCTTCGAGATGGCGCCGGAGATAAAAGGCTGTACCGCCGCCATCATCTTCAAGTGCCCCAGGTAGTGGATGGAACGCGAACCGGCGCGAGGTTTGAACGCGCAATCGAAGACCGCCAGGTCGGCGTCGCGCAGATGAGGCGCGCCCTCGATAGTCTCGTGCTCGTCCAGGTACTCGATGATCTCCTGGCTTTCACGCGCGTCGTAGCCAAGCCGTTTCAGCGCCCGTACCACCGTCTGGTTGACGATCTTCAGCATCCCGCCGCCCACCAGCTTCTTGTACTTGACAAGCGCGATGTCGGGTTCGATGCCGGTGGTGTCGCAATCCATCATGAACGCGATGGTGCCGGTGGGCGCGATTACAGTTGCCTGCGAGTTGCGGTAACCTGCGGCCCGGCCAAGGCGCAGCGCCTCGTCCCAGGTCTCGCGCGCCGCGCTGAGCAGTTCCAGCGGCACCTGGGCGGAGTCGAGCTTGCGGGCCTGCTCCCGATGGCGCTCGACCACCCGCAGCATCGCCTCGCGATTGGGCGCATAGCCGTCGAACGGTTCCATCGCTGCGGCAATCCGCGCCGACTGCAAGTAAGCCTCGCCTGTCATCACCGCCGTCAGGGCCGCAGCGTAGCTTCGCCCCGCGTCCGAATCGTAAGGCATCCCCAGCGCCATCAGCAGCGCGCCAAGGTTCGCGTAGCCCAAGCCCAGTTCGCGGAAGCGGCGCGCGTTCTCGGCGATCTCCGGGGTCGGGTAACTCGAGTTTTCGACGACCAGCTCCTGTGCGGTGATCATCACGCCGACGGCGTGGCGATAACCCTCGACGTCGAACTTGCCGCCGTCGTCCAGAAACCGCAGCAGGTTGAGCGACGCCAGGTTGCAGGCCGAATTGTCCAGATGCATGTACTCGCTGCACGGGTTCGAAGCGTTGATGCGGCCCGAGGCGGGACAGGTGTGCCACGAGTTGATCGTGGTGTCGAACTGCATCCCAGGATCGCCGCAAGTGTGAGCGGCTTCGGCAATCATCCGCAGCAAGTCGCGCGCGCGATAGGTGTCGGCAACCTCGCCGCTCGTGACAAAGCGCGTTTGCCACGTCGAATCCTCGAGCACCGCGCGCATGAACTCGTCCGCCACGCGCACCGAGTTGTTCGCGTTCTGGAAGAATACCGAGCTGTACGCTGCACCGTCGATCGAGCCGTCGTAACCTGCCTCGATCAGCGCCCAGGCCTTCTTTTCCTCGTCGAGCTTGCAGCGGATGAAATCAGCGATGTCGGGATGGTCGGCGTTGAGCACCACCATCTTGGCGGCGCGCCGCGTTTTGCCGCCCGACTTGATCACCCCGGCAGAGGCATCGGCCGCCTTCATGAACGAGAGCGGTCCCGACGCCGTACCGCCCGAAGACAGCTTCTCGCGGCACGAGCGCAGCGACGAGAGATTCACGCCTGAACCCGATCCGCCTTTGAAGATGATTCCTTCGTTGCGGTACCAATTGAGAATCGACTCCATGGTGTCGTCGACGCGCAGGATGAAGCAGGCGGAGCACTGCGGGCGCGGCTCGATACCGACGTTGAACCATACCGGGCTGTTAAACGACGCCTTCTGCGTGACCAGCAGATGAGCGAGTTCCGCGCGAAAGTTCTCCAGGTCGGCCTGCGATCGGAAATAGCGCTGGCGCTCGGCCCATTCCGACAGTGAGTCGATAACGCGCCCGATTAGCTGGCGCACGCTCGTTTCACGACGGGACGAGCCGAGGGCTCCGCGAAAATATTTTGAGGCAACTACGTTGGTTGCGGTCTGCGACCAAGGCCGCGGCACCTCGACCCCCTCCTGCTCGAAGACCACTCGGCCGTCGTCGCCGACAATGATAGCCGTCCGGCGTTCCCACTCGACCTCACTCAGCGGATCGACTCCCGGCTTGGTAAACCGGCGCGCAATTTCGATTCCCTTGGCCTTTGGCCGCTCACCGACCTCCACCGCCCTGCGAACCGTTCCTTCTGCCTCCGGCATTGTCCGTGTCCCTTTCAGCCCCTGTATCGGGCGGTCCGCCCGCTCCGAACTATCCTTCACGATGAGTCACCCAGCGTACGCGGCCTGAAACTAGCCAGCTCGTTTTCTCTTAACAAGTCTTTTCGTGATGAAAACGCTACAGGTTGTGTACAGGCCCCTGTGGACAAACTATATGTGACGGCTTGATACCTGTCGACAACCAACCCGTAAGATCCGAGTCAATTAAATCGGATTAAGGTTTGAATAAGCGTTTTTAATTCTATTCTCAGCCTTAAGCGGCTCCGGTGGAAGCCCGCTTCCGACAGCCAATCGCCAATCGCGATTGCTGCTTCGTGGACACGGGCCTATTCTGGTTGCGCCATGACGCAGCGGCGAAAGAGCACCCCAGAGCCGCTCGCTCGTGCCCTTGGGCCGATAATCGACCGCTTAGGCTCGGAGGGCCACTTCGGACTGTTACGCGTCGCGAGGCTGTGGCCCGAGGTCGTGGGCGAAGCGATCGCCCGGCGCACCGAACTCGCGTCGCTGCGCTTTCACACGCTGCTGGTCAAGGTGTCGGGCGCGATGTGGGTGCAGGAGCTGAGCCTGATGCGCGAGCAGATTCGCTCGCGGCTCGCGGTGCGTCTGGGCGAGGATCTTGTGCGCGAGATTCGCTTTGTCAGAGGCGCGCTGCGGCGCCGGCGCCGTCCGCCGCTTTCACCGGTAGCGCGTCAGGCGCGTCAGGCAATTGAACTGCCTGAGATCAAAGATCCTGAGCTCAAGCGCGCCTTCGACAGCCTGGTAGAGGCCTGGGGCCGCGCCCCGCGCTGAGGCGCCCAGGTAAGTCGCGCTTCGAGATCTCAATGGTTTTTGGGAATAGCAGCGAAGCGGGACTTCCAGCCGTTACCAATCCATCTCCTGCAGCTTGGCGTCAATTTTGCGCATCTCGGTGAGCTTCTCGAAAGTCGGCCTCATGTGCTTCGCGCGCTCCGCGGCAACTTCCTGGCTGTGAACGCTCGGCAGTTCGCCGCTGATCTTGGCCAGGGCCTCCTGCGCGAGGTGGCGTACCACCTGGTCCTTATTATCGCCAGCGATTTTTGTTAGGAGGTCAATCGCCTGCGGGTTGCCCATTTCACCGAGGGCGAAGACGGCGGTGCCCTGTTGGCGTTGGCCCTTGGCTTCGCGCAGGTAGCCCATGACAGGCAGCGCGCCCCGCGGGTCGCCGATTCTGCCGAGCGCTGCCACAGCGTGAAGCTTTACGGCAGGCGGCGTTTCGCGCAGAAAAAGAAGCTGCGCTGCGGGTTCTACGGCGTCGCGGTCCTGATACTGACCGAGGATATCGAGCGCCTTGATTTTGACCCTGAGATCCGGGTCGGACAGGGAGCGCAGCAGGATCGCCTCGGCTTCCGCTTTATGCTTACCCGGGATAAACTGGAGAAGGTTGAGCGCTTCGACGCGCACCCGCGGATCCATGTCGCGCAGGTATTTCTTGGCATCCTTGATACATTCGCCCGGCGACTTTTTCTTCGCTTTCGGTGACGGCGTTGCCGCGAGGGCTTGGCCGATGGGGGTCCCCTGCAACATGGTGTTCATATCCATTGGACCGCCCGTTGCGCCCATTCCGCCCATCGGAGCCAACTGCGCGTAAGCCGAACCCCACGCCGCAACCAGGGTGACCAGCGCGGCCACAAAAAACAGCGACACTCGCCGCATTTTTCTCACCCCCAGCAAGATGGCAGAATGATCGGCCAGTTCAGCCGCTAATGCAAGCAGGACGGAGATGTTTCAACGCCCCGACACTGGACGACGCACGAACCAAGAACGTCCGAACCAACAGGTTCGAAGACGCTTAAGAAGCCATACGCCAGGCAGGTTGCGAGCCTTCGCCCTGCTGCTCGCCATGTCCATCGCCATAGCGACGGGGGCGGCGCCGACGATGCTCGCCCGGGCATCCGAAACGCGCCCGGCCGGCTCGCATGCGCCGATTCAAAGCCAGAACCAGCCGCGGGCCCTGCCCCCGACCCTGCACATTCCGCACTACGACCCGGGACCGCTTTCCGTCAGCGACGGGGAAACGCTCACCTATGAGGGTTCCTGGCTCGGCATTCCGGCTGCCCTTGCGACCATCAAAATCCATCGCGGCACGCGTCATCCGAACGCCTGGCGGGCTGGCCTCACGGTTACCACGTCGGGTGTGGTAGCCCTGATTTTCCGCATGCAGGACCAACTGAGCGAGGAGTTCGACGCCGACCCGCTGTCGCCCAGAAGCCTGCTGATGTTGAACAACGAAAACCGCCGCCACTACAGCTACAAGATCGACTTCGATCCATCCAAGCATCTGGTGACAGCCGTCAAGACCGGACCGCGAAGCGTTAAAAAGCGCAGCTTCATCGCCGACAATCCCTGGGGACCGATAACGGGCTCGGTGATGGCCCTGTCGCAGCCGCTCCACGTGGGCAAATCATTTGTTTACGACGTGTTCACCGGCACCGATCGTTACGTCGTACAACTGTCTGTCGAGCGGCACGAACGCATCCACACGCCGCTCGGCACCGTCGACGCGTTGCGGGTCGCGCCTTCGATTCCTTACACAAGCAACAACAAGCTGCGCGACAAGGTGCGTAGCGTTGTGGTATGGGTCTCGGCAGACCGTCCCCGGTTGCCGCTGCGAATCGAATCGCGCATTTTCGTCGGGTGGATCAGGGTTGACCTGATCAAGGTGAACTCAGCTTTGGCAGGCAATCGCGGGAGACAAGTGGCGCGCACGGAGGCCGCACGGTGAGTAAAACGATCGAATTCTTCTACGACTGCTCCAGCCCCTGGACCTACCTCGCCTTCAGCCGAATCGAGGAGATCGCGGCGCGCCACGGCGCCCGGCTCGTCTTCAAGCCGTTTCTCGTCGGCGGCGTATTCAACGCGGTAAACCCTTCGGTGTACGAGAGCCGGACCAAACCTGTAAAAGCGAAGTCCGCTTACTACACAAAGGACCTGATCGACTGGTCGCGCTTCTACGGCCTGCGGATCAATCCGCGGCCGACCGTCTTCCCCGTGAATTCGGTCAAGGCAATGCGGGGCGCGTTCGTCGCAGACGAATACGGCAAGATTGTTCCTTATTCGCGGCGGGCCTTCGAAGCTTACTGGGGCGAGGACCGCGACATCGGCCAGGAGACCGTGTTGGCCAGTATCGCGGCCGAGACGGGACTCGATCCCGAGGATTTCCTGCGCAAAATCGCAGCGCCGGAATACAAGCAGAAGCTCTTCGCAAACACTAACGAGCTGATCGAGCGCGGCGGCTTCGGGTCACCGACGATCTTCGTCAACGATTCGATGTTTTTCGGCAACGACCGCCTGATCCTGGTCGAAGCCGAACTTGAGCGCTGACGGTTTCCGCTAGGGCGCCACGCCGGCCTTTGGCTGATCGGAGCGCGGTCCGTCGAAACCGCCAGGGCTCGTCGCATGGGCGCAAAACGCGAATGCCAAACGGCTCGCCAACCGCTTACCGCGGTGGGGGTGTGTTGCCCAGCAGCGCGGCCAGGCCCAATACTGCGACGAGCAGCACTGATTCCAGCGCGACATTGCGCAGCAACGTCTGCCGTCCGGATGCGATGTTCAGCCCCGGAATCAGCCGGCAGCGATTGTAACCGCCGATAGCAACTACGACCGCAAAAAGTCCCATCTTCCAGATCAGCGCTCGGCCGTAACTGGAATAGAGGAGACGATCCAGGCTCAACCCGAGAGCGTCGTAGCCCGCGTACGTCCCGCTCAGGATCAGGGTCGCAACGCACCATCCGGCCACTCGCGAAGTTCTGGGCGCGATCGATTCAACAACGCGATCGCCAAGCCCCGCAACTAGCCACAGGCCGGCCAGCGAGCCAATCCACAGCCCGGCCGCCGCCTCGTGGATGAAATACACCGCAATTGCCGCGCGACCGTAATCGACCGCGTGGCCCGAAGCTGCCCATAGCACGAGCAACACCGCGCCGATCAAGGCCAGGCCGCCGGCCCGAACACGATTGAGGCGCGACGGACTCCAGGCCGTCAGCGCCAGCAACGCCGCAAGCGGCGCGCTCGCGATCCATATATGGCCGAAATGCGTTTCGTGCAGCACCTTGGGTATCAGCGTAATCGCTGCGTAAGGTCCGACCCGAGCCATGCAGGCCACGGCGGCAATCAAGACCAACGGCAGGATCGCCAGTTGCGCCAATGCCGCCCAACGGATCGCGGTCGAAAACCGCTGCGGCAAAACGCGAGGTTCGATTCCCGTCCGCGCAACCGTCGCCGCAAATGCGCCCAGGCCGAACACCAGCAACAGCGCCGCCAGTGTCAGCCATTCGCAAACAATCCGGAACACCATCAGGCCGGCCGGCTCGCCCATATGCGAGATCGCCGTCATGAATTGCCGTGGGTGGCGACCGTGAAGGTGTACGAACCTTGGGTGTGATGCGTGTCGATGCAGACCACGCCCCACTTGACCGTGTACTCACCGGGCTTGAGCGGGGGGACTTTCACCGAGAGCGTATAGCCCCCGGGCCCGACCGCCGGCTGTCCTGCGGCGACATTCCTGCCGGCCGCGTCGAGCACCCGAAGCACGGCAAACAGCTTCTCTATCGGAGCGTCAAACCTGATACTCACCTCGGACGGAGACGAGGCGAGCGTCTGGCCGGCAGCCGGATTCTCGGTTTCGGGAAACGAGTGCGATGAGGCTGGTGCGGGAGCCCCGGCTATCGCTGCCAATAAGATCGCACCTGCCAAAGAGAGCCCGCGTGCCGTCATGAAAGTCAACTCCCAAAGAGCGTCCAGTTGCCCTGCGAAAATATGGAGTCGAAAAAAATGTCCAGGAGCCCGATCACTGCGGCGTGGGTGCCGGTTACGCTCGCGTTATTGAGGGCAAACTGGGTACCGAGGCTCAATTCGAAGCGGTAGCCTACGTAGGCAACTCCGGGCGTCGCAACGATGTTGGGAAAAGTTTCTTGCGGCGGTCCTGCCACAAGCTGCGAGTAGTTGAATTCCGTGAACAGAAACATATTGCGCAGCGGCTGCTTCAAGCCGATATCATGCACCGCATTGCTCAAATACGGCAGCGAATACTCGACTACCTGGTCGGCGAAGATCAGATGGCTGGTATGGCCGCCGAGCGCGGGCAGGTAGCCAAAATCGCCCTGGAAACCGAACGGACGCAGGTACTTCAGGACCGCCCAGTTCGGCAGGTCGCCGAGTCCTTTCTCCCAGAGCAGCTCCGGCCCCAGGCTCGTGTGATTCTGCATCTGAACGGTTGGATTGCCGGTTGGCAATTGCAGATTGATCATTCCGCCCACCAGCAGCTCATGCCTGGGAACAACCAGGAATGCGTACTTGACGAACAGGTCGAGATCGTCGAAACCGCTGACGTTTCGACCATCTTTAGGCGACTGGTAGATCCAGGAACTGCCCGCTCCGGCGCTGAGCCTCGGCACCCAATCGTCGTCCGGGCTGCCGGCCTGCAATACCTTCTCGATCGAGGATCCGATCGAAAAGGTGCGCCCGCTGCTGCTCCTCGTCCAGTTCGGCTGAACAATGTCCAGTTCGTTTGCCGGTGTCGGGTCCTCCGCGATGAGCGGTTCGAGAAATACGTAATCACCCACCACTCCGTGGGCCAATGCCGAAGTTTTCGGTAGGACGCTCAGAATTATGAGGAGAAGCAACCCTGTCCGTTTCACACGTTTTCTTCCCGCGCAGGCAATCCAGGCGCACGCACCACGACCGTGCGCATCGGTTAGCTTCCTGCGCACCCGTCCGTAACAAACTGCAAAATGGATTGTCGGAAAGACCAGCCTAAACGAGCGCTTCGGGAGGGGGAGGATCCGGCGCGTCACACGGCCGGCCCGCCGCTTGCCTTAGCACCGGCACCGGCGCCCCGCGTTCGGGAAGCCACGGCAAAAGTTCAGCGGCATGTAGCGGTGATGCGGCAATCGGGGTCATCGCCAGCCCGACCGCCTGGGCCGGATGGCAAATATCGAGCGTAAACGCGGGTTGCGAGGCATCCAAAGTTATTGCGCACACGGCCGGCATCTGAGCGCCCAATGTCGCGATGGCCATCACAAGAGCGAGCAGCCGCGGCTCAACGAGTCTGATCAAAACAGCCCCCGCTTGGCTTCGAGGTCCGAAACCTTGATTTCGGCCCGCTCGCCTTGTTGTTTCATCTTGAGGCCGACCGGCACGCATGAGGCCATGCCCTTCGCCATCTGCCCAATCCGGTAAGCATTGCCACATCGCCGGCAGACCAGGCGGCCGCCGCTGGCCGTGTAACCCTCGTGAGCGGCGTAACACCGCCGGCAAGCGTCAAACGCCGCATGGACCTTGCCATCGTCGGCGCGGGCGAGAATGAAGCGCAGCTTGCGCCCGGCATCGTCGCGGTAGCAGAAGAAGCGGGCTTTGCCGGGCAGTATCTTGTTCAGCCGGATCGCCAGCTCGTTGCGGCCGCCCACCTCAACGCATCCGGGTCGCGGCACGTACCAGAAAGCTAAGATGCCCAGGGTCACGAGCGTGATTGATGTCGCCAAGGTGCGTCTGAACGAGCGGCGCCTAACTATCTTGCCGACCGTCCGGCAAGCCGCGTCCGCCAGCGGTTTGGCGCGATGCCGGCGGCGGCAAGCCGCCGTGAGCCTTCCCATGCTGCAATCGAAATCGGACCGGCGCAACGAGACCGTGTCGCTTTTGTCTGGCGCGGAGACTCGCGCTCTTAGAAATCCTGCGCCTCGGCTTAGCAGTCCGCTACCCACGGATTCCAGCAAACCGGCAATCCTCCGGTCGGCATTGTACCAGGCTGGACGATCGCAAGGCACAGCCTTGGCGCACAGCCGCGCCGCAAGGAATGATAACTTGTGCAGGGCGCGGCCCAGGCGCCTTAACTGAGGCCTGCACGCCGACTCCGAGAAAGCCGGTTTCGATTGCCGACGGCTGGCCGCAGGGCGCTGACAGACCGGGCAGTCTGACAGTTCAGAGAAATCGGTCTGCAACGCCCTGCGAAAAGAAGGGCTTGGTTCCGCTAATGCTGCGGGACAGCCTGGGCCAGGCACGAACGCGCACAGTTGCGCCGCAGCGGCCATCGCGAGCAGTCGACGACCGCGAACGACCGCACCGGAGCGCCCTGCTCGGACGCGCTATAGCTCCCTTCAATTTCGATCGCGGCAAGATTGCCCGTCTCCTGGCAAATTACGCGCGAACGCTGGCGCAGCGCCACTGCAGGCCGCGGCTTCGACCCCGGTCCGCTGCGCGCCGCACCGGCGAAGGCGAGTCCCGCCTCGCCGTCGGTCTGCATGACCCGCAAGCGATGGTAAAGCTCCTGATGTCGAGTGACGAGGTAATAACCCATTGCCGCGAGCCCGATAAGCTGGGCGGCGATAAGCTGAGGCCACGCGAAGCCTCCGGTGACCGACATGTCAAGGTACGTTACCAGGGCCGCGATCAGCACTTCAAAACAGAGAACAACCGCAAGCGCCACGAACAACGCCGACTCCTCTGGCTCCGCCGCTTCGAACGCTCCCGCGCAACATATCCCGATGAAGCAGAAAAGGCTCGCCGCTAGCGCGCCGAAGGCGCCGCCCGCTGCCGCCCGGCCAGCGCCGCTAGCGCCTGAAACAAGTTTCGAACCTAAAACAGTTATCGCTCCAGCGCTCGCTCCGGTCAGCAGGTCAAAGATAGCCAGCGCCACCAAAGCGGTCAGACTTGCAAGCAGGCCCGCCGCGAGTCCCTCACGCGTCGTCCTAATCCACCGTGTATCCATCATGCCCTTTCTCATTTCCGGTTCGCGAGCCGAAAGTGTCGCCGCAATAGCCCCCGCCGAAAGCAGCGCCGCCCCCATCACCTTCCACCACGGCAGCATAGCCTTCCCGCCCGCAACGGCCAGCATCGCCACGGCCGGTGCAAAAATCTCGAGCGCCAGAACGAAAACAACCAGCACCCCAAAAAATCCCGGCTTCCATTTCGCTATCGCCAACGCTCCGGCGGCGGTCGCTCCGAGCAACGCGAAAAAGAGCACGGCGGCGATCACATGCTCGGCCGGACCCAGGCGAATCCGCTGCGCGGCTTCGATAACGTACGAGGACGGAGCCGTTAACGCTGCTGACAGCCGCCGCAGCGTT
This sequence comes from Deltaproteobacteria bacterium, assembly GCA_021792265.1. Taxonomy (GTDB): domain Bacteria; phylum Desulfobacterota; class Binatia; order Binatales; family Binataceae; genus JAJYVB01. The sequence continues at coordinate 10,492 of JAJYVB010000079.1, forward strand.
TCGAAAGGCCTGCCCCGCAACTGGTCGATGATCGCAAGCCATAGCAGGGCCGAAGCCGCAGCGCTGAAACCGGCTACTGCACTTGCGCTGGCTGCATCCCTTAGAGTCCGCATGGCCGCCTCCTTTCGACACCGCTTTTCCCCGGGCCGAACCGGCACCGCCTGGCGCCACCGTCGCCGCGGGCGGCGCGCCCCACAGGCGCGCCGCCCCAACCTGCTAGCCAGCTCAATAGCTAACGCATGATCTCGCTAAGTGCCTGAACGGTATTGAACCGGGCTGCGTCCGTATAGTTTACGCCATCGTAACTGGCGCAATCCTGGTTGTTGCGAACCGTTTCTCCGTTGGGAGCCGCGGAAACTGCGGTGCTGGCGTGCGCGTTTTGTAGGTCCCAGATCGGCTCGATGAAGTTCCCGGCATCGCTGGTATATCCGATTAGCGGAATCTTTCCCGGAGGATGACTAATCATCTGTACTTTCCAGAGCTTCCCGGCGGAATCATAGAGGTCGCTCCACAGGTTCGCCCACGTCTCGGTATCGATATACATTACCCGCTTGCCGTAGCAATAACCGGCTTGCTGCGACGGAACGCGCCGAACGTCGATGACGTCCACTGGCCGCACTTCCCACTGGCCAATCGCGGGCATCGGGAAGAGAAATTTGTTGTAGTTGGCGCGTATTCCGTAAACTTTGGGATCGGTCTCGTACAGAGCCAAAACCTGTCCCTGTCCCAAAAACTTGACCGTCCAGCGGATTATTCCGCCGTTGAAACCCGTGTGAATATCGTCCTGGGTAAGGTCGGAGCCCGCCACCGGAGCGCATCGCGACGCCGCGGACAGGCGCAGGCTGCGGCGCAGAGCGGGAATAAAAACGAAAAGATCTTCCGGCTTCAGCGGATTATCGTAATACAGCGTTAGCTGTGAGGTATATTTGGCTTCTTCCGGCAGGATAAGGCCGAGAAACTCGCTGTAGTCGATACCCGGGCCGGCTGGATCGCTGATCGGCTTAACCGGATCGCTGATATGAGCGAACCGGCGGTAAGACAGCTTGCCCGCGGTAATATGTTCGTTGCCCAGCCGGTCCACCAGATAGATGTACCAGGCCGGTTCGCATTCCTCCCACGGCACGAAGCGGTACCAGAGATTGACCAGCACCTTCCAACCGCGAAGCGGCGCCTGCGGATTGGGAAACGGCAAGCCAGCCACGTAGTCCCGGATGACGTGGCCGCCGTCCGGCAGAGCCTCAATCTTTATCTGTCCGCTATATTTCTCGGTGTTCGCTGCATACACCGAAGGGACCGGATAATGATGGTACGGCCCCACAACCATTCTGAAGTTTGACCCGAACTTAAAGGGCGATTGGCCGTTGAAAAAGCTTTGGAGGCCAACCGACATGAAATCCTTGTACTGTTGCCAGTTCTGAGTCGTGATGGCCGTGCCGGCGGGAATTGATTTATCCGCCGAATTGGCCGCCCCGGCTACCACCACAAACCCAACCAAAAAAACGAGACTGAGCATGACCGCGCTACCACGCTTCGCCATCATGGGATTGCCTCCTGCTGCGATTGCTTTTCACGATTGACTAAGTGTCAAGGCCCCCTCGCTTTTTCCCCAAGCAACCCGCTTTACAGGCAGTAGCTGTCTGCAGGCGAAAT
>JAJYVB010000080.1 GCA_021792265.1 Deltaproteobacteria bacterium
AAGGCGAAGCGGCCGCAGCTCGGCCGCGCCTAGCGTGCGCATGGCGCTGGCACAGAAATGATAGAAGCCGAGATAGCCGCTCGAAGCGAGGGCGTCCAGCCTCGCTAGTTCGAGGAGTTCTGCAAACCCCTCTTCGGCCAGCATCCGCTTGAGCGTCGCCGGACGCATCCGGGGTGCCATCGCGAGCCGCAGATGGTTGCGCACGAGATAAGCGACCCGATCCTGTACGAACCGTGAGCGCCGCAAACGAGCCATGATCTCCGTCGCCATTTCGGCGCCCCGGTCCGTATGGCCGTAAAAAACCGCCCGGTCGTCCACGACGCTCCGACACTGGGGCTTGGCGATGTCGTGCATGAGCACCCCGAAGGCGAGCGTCTCGCTGCTCCCCGCCCAGAGCATCGACAACATCAGCCGGGTGTGTGCGTAAACGTCGCCCTCGGGATGAAAATTGGCCGGCTGTTCGCATCCGGCGAGCCGCACTGTTTCCGGCATCACGGCATCCAGCAGCCCGCTTGCAAGCATCAGGTCGATCCCGCGCGCAGCGCCGCCCTCGGTCAGGATCATCACCAGCTCTTCACCGATTCGCTCGGCAGAGACGGCGGCGATCTTCGCGGCGGTATCGGCTATCGCTGCAAAAGTGGCCGGCTCTATGCTGAAGCCGAGGCGCGCGGCGAACCTGACGGCGCGCAGGATTCGCAGCCTGTCCTCCTCGAAACGCTCGCGGGGGTCGCCGATCGCGCGGATTATCCCGGCACGCAGGTCGCGCGTTCCCCCGACCAAATCGATGATGCGGCCGGTCTCGAGGTCGAGGTACATGCCGCCGATCGTGAAATCGCGCCGCCGGGCGTCTTCCTCGATAGTTCCGAAGCGCACGGCCGAAGGCCGCCTGCCGTCCAGATACGGGGCGTCGGCCCGGAAAGTGGCGACTTCGAACTGATCGTCGCCGAGGACCACAACAACCACGCCGAAGCGCGCGCCCACCGCGACCGTGCGCTCGAACATCCGGCCGACGACCTCGGGACGGGCGTTGGTTGCGATGTCGTAGTCCTGGGCCTCGAGACCTAGAAGCCGGTCGCGTACGCAGCCGCCCGCTAGGTAGGCCTTGAAACCCGCGCGGTGAAGCCGGCGCACGATTTCAAGCGCTTTCTCTTCTTTCGTGGAGGGCATGCGGGCGTTTTCTCCCTCACTGGGCAGTCTGTCACGCGTCGTTAAGGGCAGCAATCGGCGGCTTTTTCGTCAGTCTGAATCGTATGTTTACAGCCAAAAAATTCGTTGCGAGCGAGGCCCGCGTTGATAGCATTTAAGCAGGAGGCTCGAACGTTATGACATGGGAAAGCCGATATCTCACAGCCGCGGTTGGGATTGGCTTGCTACTAGTCGCGTTTGTGCCTGCGGCTCATGTAGCCGAAAATGGCGTAGAACTGACTCCGAGCGGCCTGGTTACAAGCGGGAAGCTCGAGTATCGGTACTACTGCGCGTCTTGCCACGGCATGTCAGGCAAAGGTGACGGACCCGTGGCGGCCGCGCTCACGACGAAGCCACCCGATCTAACGATTCTGGCGAAGCAAAACGGGGGCAAATTCCCGACGGAGACCGTCCGTGAAACCGTCGAAGGAACCAAGGTAGTGACCGCCCACGGGACACGCCAGATGCCTATTTGGGGAATGGAGTTTTTGTTGCCGCCCGCCAGTCGCGTTGGTGCTGGTGGCCCGCGCTTGACCTCCGCCAAGCGGCGCATCGACATGCTGGTGACCTATTTAGAGTCGATGCAGGAGAAATAGCGCCCCAAAGCGCTGTGCGAAAACTCGCCGCCTGCTTCGAGCGGCAGTTACATTTTGGCTCGTATGTGCCGGTTCGGGATTTTGCCGAGGCGGCGGTTTGCGTAGCGGCTGAGGGCAAACGCCTGGGACAGCTTCAGGCGGCGCGTCGCTCCGTGCTCCCGTACGTTTTGCGGTAGACGCGCAGCAGCGCGGCGAAGACCGCTATCACGGCTGGACCGGCGAAGAGCCCAAGCGGCCCATAGCTTTCCATGCCGCCCGCGATGCCGAAGAACAGCGCGAGCGTCGGTAAGCCCGTCCCGCGGCGCATCGCCAACGGTTTCAGGAAGTTGTCGATTATAACGACCGTGATCGCTGCCCACACCGCCATCACAGTTGCAGGCAACCATCCCGCCGTGTACCCGAGATAAAGGGCAACCGGACCCCACACCAGCGCCGTTCCCGCTACCGGCAAAAGACCGCATGCTGCAGTCAGTATCGCCAGCAGCGCCCAATACGGCACCCGAAGCACCAGGTAGGCAAGCCCGATTGTCACGCCCTGCAATACCGCCGTCAGCATCAGGCCCCGCATTACCGCAGACAAAGTTGCCGACAAGGTGTCGAAGACGACCGCCTTGTCGTCCTCGTGGAGCGGGGTGAGGCCGCGCAAAGTCTCGTAATAGGATTCACCATCGCGCAACAGGTAATAGAAGGTGAGGATGGTAACCGCGAAGCCAACCACCAGGCTTACTAGGTTGCGCGCAACCGAGGTGAAGTGGCTAACCAAATAGTTGCTGGTGAAGCGTGCAGCCTCGGTTGCGAGGCGTGGAAGCCAATCCTGGATCCTGATTCCGTGGCGTTCGAGCCCCGCGGCGATTGCCAGCATCGGGCGGCGCTGCAGCAGCCAGTTGAGTGCCGCGCCTGGTTCGCTCTGGCTGCCGGCAAGCTGAGCGATAGCGCCGTAGAGGGTTTTGGCTTCGGCCGCTACGCTGTCGGAAAGCCACAGCGCGGGAAGCAATACCCCCAGTGCGACCACGACGGTTACGAGCAAAGCGGCAAGACTTCGCCGGCGCACCAGGCGCTGGGTGACGAGGAGGGCGGGATGCAACAGGAAGGCGAGCAAAATCGCCCACGAGATCGACGTGATGAATGGCGCGAGCACGCCGTAGAGTTCGTAGGCCATCACGGCCAGGAAGCCGAAGAAGAAGAGCTGAACTACGCGTTCACGTTCCATTGCGCCGACGCCTGGCCGGCGGAAGCTTACCAGAAGTAGCGCTCCGAATCGCGCCCGGCGCAGTTGCCCGCATGATAGAATTCTGTTAGCGCTTTTGGGGCTTGGTAGACTCGTTATCCTCAAAGGCACGTAGCTCAGCGGGAGAGCACTTCCTTGACGCGGAAGGGGTCGGCGGTTCAATCCCGCCCGTGCCTACCATCACGTTCATGCCAGAGTCTTTTCACACCGCATAGATGGGGTCGGCGGCACCCGAGATAGACGTCATGGTCGGCGGCCAAAGCCGCCGCCTAAGACGGGGCGCAACTGCTCGCGAAGCCCTGGACGGGCAGGCAGGCCCGGACGTGGTGGCTGTCCGCGTTAACGGTCGCCTTTGCGATCTCGGCCGCCCGCTCGAGGAAGACTGCCGCGTCGAACCGGTTTCAGCTTCGAGTCCGGAAGGTCTCGCGATCATTCGCCATTCGACAGCCCATTTGATGGCGCAGGCGGTGCAGAGTTTGTTTCCGGGCACTCAGGTGACGATCGGGCCGACGATCGAGGACGGGTTTTACTACGACTTCGCACCTGCCCGGCCGTTCACCCCCGAGGACCTTCCCAGGATTGAAGCCCGCATGGAGGAACTGGCGCGGGCGAACCTTGCCGTCGAACGAATTGAGGAGCCGCGCGCGGCCGCCATTGAGCGGTTTCGCCGGATGGGGGAGGCGTACAAGGTTGAGATACTGGCAGGGATTCCTGAGGACCAGGTATCGCTCTACCGCCAGGGCGAGTGGATTGACTTATGCCGCGGCCCTCACGTTCCTTCGACCGGCTATCTGAAGGCGTTCAAGTTGACCGGCACTGCGGGCGCCTACTGGCGGGGCGACGAACGCAATCCGATGCTGTCGCGCATTTATGGGACGGCCTTTGCCGGCCGCGAGGCACTTAAAGAGCATCTCGAACTTCTGGAGCTGGCCCGCCAGCGCGACCATCGGCGCCTGGGGCGCGAGCTTAACCTGTTCCTATTCGATCCTATCGCGCCCGGATCGCCCTTTTTTCTTCCGCGCGGCACGGTCGTCTACAACGAGCTGGTTGCCTACATGCGCCGTCTCTATAAGCGCTACGGCTATCAGGAAGTGATCACGCCGCAACTCTTCCGCAACGAGATCTGGCGCACCTCGGGCCATTGGGAGATGTTCCGCGACAACATGTACGCCACGAGCGACGCCGAGGCTCATGGTCCCGAGCCTGAATACGGCTTCAAACCGATGAACTGCCCGGGGCATACCTACATCTACGGCGCCGAGAAACGCTCCTACCGGGACCTGCCACTGCGCGTAGCGGACTTTGGGCGGCTCCATCGGGCCGAGCGCTCCGGTACGCTGCACGGCCTTACGCGGGTGCGCGCGATGTCGCAGGACGACGCCCATATTTTCTGCGCGCCGGAGCAGGTCGCCGGCGAGATCGACGCGAACCTGAAGATGATGCGCGACGTCTACCAGGCCTTCGGTTTCGAGCACATCGAGTCGAAAGTCGGCACGATGCCCGAAAAGCATCTGGGCGGCGAACAAACCTGGCGCGAGACCGAAGCGATGCTCGAGCAGGCGCTTTTGCGCAACGGCCTTTCATGCGAGATCAACCCGGGCGAGGGGGCTTTTTACGGGCCCAAAATAGAAATCTACGTACCGGACGCGCTCAAACGGCGCTGGCAACTGGCCACCATCCAGCTCGACTACAACATGCCCGAGCGCTTCAACCTGACCTACACGACAAGCGCGGGTGCCGAGGCGCGCCCGGTCATGATCCACCGCGCGATTCTGGGCTCACTCGAACGTTTCATCGGCGTCCTCATCGAGCACACGGGGGGTGTGTTGCCCTTCTGGCTTGCGCCCGAACAGGTGCGGGTGCTCTCGCTCAGCGAAAAGGTCGAACAGTACGCGAGCGAGGTGGCACGGCTGGCAAGGCAGGCCGGTTTTCGGGCGGCTGCCGACCTGCGCAACGAGAAACTCGGTTTCAAGGTGCGCGAAGCCGAGTTGTCCAAGGTGCCATACATGGCGGTTGTGGGCGAGCGCGAGATGGCGGCGCGGTCGGTATCGCTGCGGGTGCTGCGTGGCGCGAAAAGCCAGAATTTGGCGCTTGAGAACTTACTAGAGTTGCTAAAAAATGAAGCGTTGCCGTCCTGAAAAGGCCGGGGTGCGGCGTGATGTTGAGACTTAGGCCGCACCGACGCAAGGAGGTGTCATATCCGAAGGGATTTTAGAGTTCCGCCAAGCAGAGAGCCGGCGATAAGAACCAACAACCAGATCCGGGCGCCCGAGGTGCGAGTGATAGATGCCGACGGCCGCCAGGTCGGCATCGTGGGCCTGCAGGAAGCGTTGCGCATGGCCGAAGCGCGGGGCTTGGATCTGATCGAGGTTGCGGCCAGCGCCCAGCCGCCGGTTTGCCGGATCGGCGACTTCGACAAGTATCGCTATGCGCAGAAGAAGAAGACCCACGACGCCAAGCGCCACTCCGCGACGGTCAAGGAAGTCAAGGTGAGGGCGCGCACGGAAAAGCACGACGTCGATTTCAAGGTAAAGCATATCCGGCGCTTTGTAGGGGAGGGACAGCGTGTTAAACTGTCGGTCTGGTTTCGCGGCCGGGAGATAACGCATCCCGAGCTGGGCAAGGCGCTACTGGATCAGATACTCGAGCAAGTGCAGGATGTTGCGCAAGCCGAGGGTCAGGCTCGCATGGAAGGGCGCAACATGTCCGTTTTGCTTACGCCGCGCTGACCATTTACCGGTTTGGGAAAGTGACGAGATGGGAAAGCTAAAGACCAACCGCAGTGCAGCCAAGCGCTTCAAGGTGACGGCCAGCGGCAAGGTCAAGCATAAAAGCGGCTACTTGCGCCATCTGCTATCCAGCAAGGGCCGCAAGCGCAAGCGCCACTTGCGCGCTCCCGCTATGCTTGGTCCGGCCGAAGCGCGGGTGGTGCGAGCGTTGATGCCGTACGCGTAGGTGTGCGGCCGTATTTGACGGAAGCTTCGGGAAAGGATTGTAAGGTTCGATGCCGCGTGCGAAAGGCGGTTTCAAGACTCATCGGCGCCACAAGCGGATTTTGAAGCTGGCCTCCGGTCAGACCGGAGGGCGCAAACTATTTCGGCAAGCTCGCAGCACCCTGGAAAAGGGCCTGGCTTACGCTTACCGCGACCGCAAGCAGAAAAAGCGTGATTTCCGGGCGCTCTGGATCGCCCGGATCAACGCTTTGGCGCGCGAGCACGGGCTCAGCTATAGCCGCCTGTGCGACGGACTTAAGAAGGCCGGCGTCGAGATCGACCGCAAGCAGCTCGCCGTGCTTGCTTATAATCGCGACACGCTCTTCAGCGAACTCGTACGCACTGCTCGCGAGGCGCTCGGACTTCAGGCCGCATAGCTGCGCGCCACCTCAAGCGGCGGACCCAAGACCATGTGGGATGCCACATGGTCTTTTGTTTGGCGCTGACAACCCGCGCCTCCTCAGGGGGCGGCACTGACGACATGGCGCACGATGAGAGAGAAACTAGAGGAGATTCGACGGCGGGCGCTAGCTGAGCTGGCGGACTACGCGAGCACGGATCGTATCGAAGAGGTCCGGGTGCGCGTACTCGGACGGCAGGGAGAGCTTACGGCGGTGATGCGCGGGATGCGTGAGGTTCCGCCTGAGCAGCGTCCTGAGATTGGGCGGCTCGTAAATGAAATCAAGGTTCAGGTTGAAGCGCGAATCGAGGTGCTGGCTGCGGCGGCGGCACGCGCGGCTCTGGAGCACGCTCTTACTCAGGAGCGGGTTGACGTAACGCTTCCCGGCGTCCGATCTTCCTGCGGGCGATTCCATCCGCTGACGCTTGCCGGCGAGCGAATACTCGACATCCTGGTCGCGATGGGTTTCGAGATCGTCGACACGCCCGATATCGAAGACGACTTCCATAACTTCGCTGCGCTCAACTTCCCGCCAGGCCACCCGGCGCGCGACATGCAAGATACCTTTTTCGTAGACGCTGGCCTGCTGCTGCGTACGCATACGTCCAACGGGCAGATCCGGGTCCTGGAGCGCCGCCGTCCGCCACTGGCGGTAGTATGCCCCGGCAACTGCTTTCGGCGCGATGAGCTTACGGTGCGCAGCTCGCCGATGTTCAGCCAGATGGACGTTTTCATGGTGGACGAGATCGGGCGAGTGACAATGGCGCACCTCAAGGGCGTCCTGATCGAGTTTCTACGCGCCTTTTTTGGCCCCGATACGCGGGTGCGCTTTCGCGCCAGTTTCTTTCCGTTCACCGAACCCAGCGCTGAAGTTGACATCGGATGCCTGCTGTGCGGCGGTGCGGGATGCCGCGTTTGCAAGCAGACCGGATGGACCGAGATCCTTGGGTCGGGGATGATTCATCCTAACGTCTTGCGCGCGGTCGGCCACGATCCGGAGTCCTACCAGGGCTTCGCCTTTGGGCTCGGCGTCGAACGGATGGCGATGCTCAAGCTGGGGGTTGACGATCTGCGGCTTTTCTTCGAGAACGACCATCGCTTTCTCAACCAGTTCCCTGCAACCGACGAGGGCGTGCTATGAGGCTGCCCCTTCGCTGGCTTCGTGAATTTCTTGAGATTGCGGCCAGTCCGACTGAGATAGCGGATCGTCTCACCATGGCCGGCCTCGAGGTGGAGGCCATCGAAAATCATGCGCCGGCATTCGCCGGCGTAGTCGTCGCTCGCGTGCTCACGGTTGAGCGGCATCCCAACGCTGACCGGCTGAGTCTTTGCGAAGTCGACGCGGGGCCGATCGGACGCTTCCGGGTGGTTTGCGGCGCGCCTAACGTGCGGGCCGGGATGGTCTCGGCCTACGCACAGGTTGGGGCGCGGCTTAAAGCGGCTGGGCATGGCGCGGTCGAGCAGGCGGGCGGATTCGCGCCTCAGCTTGAGGCGGCGGTTATACGCGGCGTCAGGTCGGAGGGGATGCTTTGTTCGGAACGCGAACTGGGGCTGTCGGCCGAGCATGCCGGAATCCTCGATCTGAGCAACGGCAGCGAGCCGGGCACTGACCTTGCCGAGTACCTGCAGCTTGCGGACACCGTACTTGACGTTACGGTGATGCCAAACCGGGGCGACTGCATGTCCATTTTCGGCCTCGCCCGCGAGCTGGCGGCCCTCTTTGGGGTGCGTGTAAGGACATTGAGCCGTAGGCGCGCGGCCAAGGCGAGGGATGGGGTGGGACACCTATCAATCGCGGTGGACATCCGGGACCCGGACCTGTGTCCGCGTTACGCGGCACTGGCAATGGAACGGGTCCGCATCGGACCTTCGCCGCTGTGGCTGCAACGGCGGCTGGAACTTTGCGGAATGCGGGCGGTCAACAACGTTGTTGACGCGACCAACTACGTGATGCTCGAGCTGGGGCAGCCGCTGCACGCTTTCGACCTCAGGCGCCTTGCGGGACCAAAGATTGTCGTCAGGCGCGCCGGCAACGACCGCGAGATGGTAACGCTCGACGGAATCGCACGAACGCTGGTCGCGGACGATTTGCTTATCTGCGATGCCGAGCGGCCTGTCGCGCTGGCGGGGGTGATGGGCGGCCAGAATTCGGAGGTCGGCGAGACGACGGACGCCGTTTTGCTGGAGAGCGCCTACTTCGACCCGGTGGCCATCGCGCGCACCAGCCGGCGCCTGGGACTCAGAAGCGAGGCCAGCGCGCGCTTCGAGCGCGGTATCGACCGGGCGGTTCAGGTGACGGCGTTGTGGCGCGTGGCCGAGCTTATCCGCAAGTATGCTGGCGGCCGTCTATGCGGTCAGGTTACGGACGTGGACGCCAAACCCGCAGAGCCGCGCACGATAACGCTCGATGTTGGCAGGATGGAGGGGCTTCTTGGGGTTCGGGTGCCCTTGCCGGAGGTGCGCCGCAGACTCAGAGCGATTGGCGCCCAGGTGGCCTCGGCGCCGGGAAATCGGCTGTACGTGACGGTACCCAGTTTTCGCGGCGACTTAAGCGAGATGGCCGATCTTGCCGAAGAGGTGGCCCGGCTCAAGGGGTTGGCAGAGGTGCCGGCAACGCTGCCGCCGGGGGCGGGCAGGGTCGCCGTTGAGCGCGAGTGGCAGCGGAGCTTTCGCTGCGCGTCGCGCGACCTGATGCTTGGATGCGGGCTCACGGAGGTGCGGACAATTTCGCTGACAGCCGCGGCCGAAAACGAAAGGTTCGGCGGACTCGATCGAGCGGCGCCGGTACGGCTGCAAAATCCGCTTTCGGCTGAACTGGGTGAGATGCGGCGCAGCCTGCTGGGAGGACTGCTTCAGGCGCTTCGCTTCAACCTGAACCGCGAGGCGAGTGCTTTTCACGCTTTCGAGATCGGCCGCGTCTACGGGCTGGTGGGGGACGCCGCGCTGGAAGCCGAACGCCTGGCGGCCTTGACGTACGGCGATTATGTCCTTGGCCGTATTGGTGCGCCCCCAGTGCGGGCTGACTTCTTCACGCTCAAGGGGATAGTGGAGCGCTACTTCGAGGGGCTGGGCCTCGATGCAGCGGTCCGGTTCGAACCGCTCACCGCTAACGAGGTGCCCTACCTGCATCCGGGAAAGGCGGCTCGCATCGTGCTGGACGGACGGTCGGCAGGAGTTATCGGCGAGCTTCATCCTGCAGAAGCGCGCCGCTTAGAGCTGGCGTATGCCTGTGCGTTGTGCGAAGTTGACTTGAGCGTGCTCATGACGTATGAATCGTCGCCGCGAAGGGCGATCGAGCCACCACCGCGGTTTCCCTCCGTGGGTCGGGATTTGGCCCTGGTGGTAGACCGCGGTCTGCCAGCGGATCAGGTAGTCCGAGCCGTAGTCGAGGCCGGCCCGGCCTGGCTGGAAAGAGTCGAGTTGTTTGACGTGTACGAAGGCGAACCGATGGCGGTCGGCAAGAAGAGCGTTGGCTTGGCGTGTCGCTACCGGGCCCGGGACCGTACGCTGACCGACGCCGAAGTCAACCGGGCGCACGAAGAGCTGATTGCGCGGGTGACGACACGTTTAGGCGCCGAGCTCAGGGCGTAGAAGGGCCTTGGGCGGTCGGCGCGGGGGAGACTCACGCCATTGGCATGACCAAAGCCGACCTCGTGGCTCTCATCTGCGGGGAGGGCTGCCCCTCGAAGAAGGAAGCCTCTACAGTGGTCGAGCAGGTTTTCGCGACCATCACTGAGAGTCTTGCCAAGGGTGACAAAGTCAAGATCTCCGGCTTCGGCACCTTCACGGTTTGCGCGAAGCGGGCGCGGCAGGGGCGTAACCCTCAGACCGGTGACCCGATCGTGATCGAGCCGCGCCGGGTGCTTTCGTTCAAGCCCAGCCCGGTGCTCAAGGGCCGGGTTGAGAACGGCAGCAAGCACCGGCGATGACCGGCAAGCATCCCCGCCTGCAAGATCGCCATACGCGCAAAACGGTGGCGGCCCAAGCGTCCAAATCGGCGCGTGGCTATAAGATCGGCGAGGCGGCCCACGTCCTCGGCGTCAAACCCTACGTCCTGCGCTTCTGGGAAACCCAGTTTCCCTTCCTTCGGCCGCACCACGCTTCCTCGGGACACCGTTTTTATTCCGAAGCAGACCTTGAGGCCTTTGCGATGGTGAAGCGTTTGCTGCATAGCGAGCGCTTCACGATTGAAGGCGCAAAAAAGCATATCCGTGAGGTCGGCCTGGAACGGGCGCTCGACGGAATCGTGCGTCCCAGCCACGAACGGAAGTCCAGGACGACTGCGCCTGCAGCCGCCTCCGACAGGACCTCGGGCAACGAGCACAGGCTTCGGCGGACGCTCCTCGAACTCAAGCGGGATCTCGAGTCGCTGAGAAGCCGCCTGAAAGGCTAGTGTTGGGATTCTTCGCTTCGGCGCCTGCGCTTAGAATGACGATAGAAACGCGCTTTTCTGTCATTCTGAGCAAAGCGAAGAATCCGCAGCCGCCATCCTTGCGGCTGCGATGGACTTTCTTCGGCAAACCCAGCCAAATCGCGCGGCCAAGGAATGCCGCGCGGATCCTTCGACTCCGCTCGCAGACTCGCTGCGCTCGGGATGGCGCACCGCGTAAGGCGGTTTTTATCGAGGGTATTAACGGGATACCACGCTAGAAGCAGCCTCATAAATTATCTGCTTTGATCTTCGAGGCTCTCAGCCGGTCCGGAAAAACGTCTCCTTGTCGGGAGAGGCAACGCTGAAGGCGCGGGTGAGTGACCTTTATGAGATCGCCTCTGGCGAGTATAGGGCGCGTGCCGCGCGCTTGAGCCTAATCGGCGACGACCTGCGCTCGCTCCACAGCCGCCACCCGCGGTAATCCCAGCGTGGGTACCGCGGTTGGCGCCCGTCGCGCGCGCGAAATCGCCGTGCCAAGAGGAGTTAGGTCCAACTCTGCGGCCGACGCCTCGATGGCTCGATAGGCGAGGCGTCCCGACTCGAACATCTCGCCAAGCGTCGTGACAGCGCTGGTGGCGAACAGCGCGGCGCCAAGCAGAATCGGCACGTCTAAGCCGGCGGCCCAGGCGCCCAGCGTGAACACTATCGAACTCAGCAACGCAGCCCGCGCCAGTCCGCTGGCGCGCATCCGCACCAGCACATGGGTTTTCACCCGAGAGTTTTCATGCTCCTCCGTCGCAGTCTTGACCTCCAAACGAACCCATGGGCTCGGATGTAGTTCAAGGTCGAAGTCGCTCCACTGGGGAGCAACCATCACCGGATGGCGGGCGCGGGTGAAAAGTCGGCCTAACCGGTCGAGCAGCCTCTCGCGCTGGATGTAGCTCTCTTTCCAGTAGGAGAGTCTCAGTTGGCGGCTCAATAAATCTACTGTGGGACGCTGGCGTGGACTGGTCATGAACTGAAGCCGCTGGCGCGCTGAACCGCGCAAGCGATAGCGGGCGAGCGCTCGCACGAGGGGGCCGGTAAACGCTAAAAACGCCACCAACGATCGCGCGCGCAGACCGTCGTGACATTTTTCCAGTCGTACCCGCATTGCGTAGTAAAGCGCCCATAACGGCCCCAACGCGAGCATTCCCAAGGACAGCCATGGGCGCAGTCCAAAAGCCAGCGATAACAGCAGGGCCAGACCGGCGACCAGGTGCCATTCCACCGTCTGCGGCAAAAACGCTATGAGACCCGGGGTTGGTTCCAATGGCGAGTCGTCGGGCCCCGTG
>JAJYVB010000081.1 GCA_021792265.1 Deltaproteobacteria bacterium
ACAGCGAAGTCGCGCTTATCCCGCCCTTGTTGGCGTTGGTGGTGGTGAAATCGCCGGCCTGGCCGAAAACCAAATCGGCTATCGTGTCGCCGCTGCCGGCCACCGCAGTCGCGCTGAGCGGGGTGTTGTATTCGAGTACCCGGTTGTTGGCATCGTCGGCGATATACAGATTGTCAGCCTTGTCCAATGCCACGCCTTGCGGAGTGCACAGGCTGTCGGCGCTGGCAACCGAGGAGTTGTTGAAGTTGCAGAAACCCGAGGTGAAGTCGCCCGCCTGCCCGAAGACCAGGTTGGCCGGCTTGCCCACACAGGGCAGGCTCGCGCAAGCGGCAAACGGAGCGTTGTACTCCAGCACCCGGCTGTTATTGTGGTCCGAAACGTAGAGGTTGCCCTTGCTGTCCACCGCTACGCCGGCGGGGCCGGACAGGCTGCTTGCGGAGATGCCGCCGTTGTTTGGCGCCGTGGAGTTGAAATCGGGCTGCCCGATTACCAAATCGGCTGGCTGCCCGTTGGTGAACGATTCGGAATCATTCCATCCCAGCAGCCGGTTGTTGTTGAAATCGGTCAGGTAGAGATGATTGGGAGTAACGCTTTTGTCGATCGCGACATGAACCGGAGCGTTAAGCTTCGAGCCGTCGAGCGCGTTTGTGGCGTTGTGAACGAAGTTAGCCTGTCCTAACACGATATCGGCAATCGTGTCGCCAGTGGTCGCGCGCAGCCCGGCCGCCACAGCGACAGCGATTACCGCCGCGAGCGCGATTGCGAACCAGGCGAGCCGGGTCCGCTTGCGGTTGGAGTTCATGCTTCCTCCCCCTGTTCGGATGACGCGGCAATCCGTAAGCCGGCCGGTAAAGCTGTATGCGGCACCACAGCCTTACGCCTCTTCACCGGTGCCTTCGTCGGCGCGCTCGACCTCTGAGCCGGACAACGTGCGGGCTGTTGGCAGCGTCGTCGCTGATTATGAGTTGGCCTCCTCGCCGCCCCGCCGTTATCGGTTTGAAGGTGACCGAGACGGTGCAACGTTGGCCCGCAGGAAGCACTGCACCGCAGTCGCCGCCAGTCAAGAATTCCCCGCCGGAAACGCTGATGTCCCCAATATTGACGGGCGTCCAGCCAGAATTTGTAACTCTTACTTTTTTGATCCGGCTCTCGCGCCCAACCGTGACGGCCGCGAAGGTAAGCCTCGACGGAGCAACCTCGAGAACGCCAAGCGGCGGTGACGACGGCGCAACATTGCCCGGCGGGCTGAAGGGGGGAGCGTAGCGCAGCCCCCGGTTGTTGGCTGTGTCCGCGATTAGTACGGTGCCGGTGCTGTCAACCGTGACGTCCTGTGACCGGCATAGTGTAGCGGCCGCGGGGCCGCCGCCCAGGTTGCATAGATTCGTTGCTAGATCGCCTCCCTGCCCCCAGACGATATCTGCAGTTGTGTCGGTGCTAAGCGGCGTGAAGAATTCGAGCATGCGGCTGTTGGAGGTGTCGGCGACGAAAAGATCGCCTGAAGTGTCGGTCGCGACGTCGACAGGAGCGCACAGGGTGTTCGCGCTGAGCCCGGTGTTATTGCATGCGTTGGCGGTAAAACTGGTGAGTTGTCCGAAGACTGTGTTGGCGATGACGTTGTTCGGCGCCGTGGTTGAGTTAGTGGGCTCGTTGTACTCGAGAACGCGGTTGTTGTTCGTATCCGCGATATAAATGTTGTTGGAGGAATCAGTCGCGACTCCGTTCGGCCGGGACAGGCTGTTGGCGCTCAGTCCTCCCTGGTTGGCCCCGTTGGTGGTGAACTCGGTTCCGGTTCCCGTGGTTCCCTGCCCGATGACCAGATCGGCGGTGGTATCGCCGCTGCCGGTAACCGTGGTTTTAGCAAGCGGCGTGTTGTACTCCAGAACCCGATTGTTAGAGGCATCGCCGACGTAAAGATTGCCGACCGAATCGACGGCCACGCGGCTCGGGTTGCACAACGAGGTTGCGCTTACCCCGCCATTGTTGCAGGTAGAGCCCGTCGAGCTGGATTGACCGAAGATCAGATTTGCCGATCCCTTGAAGACGCAGGGAAAAGTACCACTGCACGAAGCGAACGGGCCGGTGAATTCGAGCACGCGGTTGTTGTTGAAGTCGGCGACGTAAAGATTGCCGCTGGCATCGACCGCGACTCCGGCGGGATTAAAAAATGCGCTGCCGGAGATCGGTACCCCGGCATTGGCTGCATTCGAGGAAAAGTCCGGCTGGCCAATAACCAGGTCCGCAGGGGCGCCGCTGGCGAACGAAGTCGCGTTGACCCATCCGAGCACGCGATTGTTGTTGAAGTCCGCTAAATAAAGATGGTGGGTAGAGGTGCTCGCGTCGATCGCCACCTGCCCGGGTACGTTGAACGCGCTCGCATCCACGCTGTTGGGCGCGCTGTGCGTGAAGTCCACCTGGCCAAGGACGCGGGTAGCGGCCTCGCCGGTGCTGAGCGGCGCTGTATATCCAACCATTCGGTTGTTGCCGGTGTCGAAGACGCCCAAGTTGCCTGACGGATCGAGCAAAAGGTTGCCGGTAGTGGCACAGAGCGACGCATTCGAAAGGCCGTTCAGGTTGCACGTGTTAGTTGAGAAGGCTGTAGAGCCGGTTCCCTGACCGAAGACCATGTTAGCGCTCAGATTGGTCGGCGGATTGGTGCTTTCGTTGTATTCGAGAACGCGATTGTTGCTTCTGTCACCTACATAGAGGTGGTTGGAGCTATCCAGCGCGACTCCTTCCGGATTGCATAAGCTCACCGCGCTGACCCCGCCTCCGTTACAGTTGGCCAGGCCGAAACTGCCGCCTTGGCCCCACACCTTGTCGGCGGTAGTATCGCCGCTGCCCGTTACGGCGGTTTTGGTCAGAGGGGTGTTGTACTCGAGGACGCGGTTGTTATTGCGGTCGCCGACGTAGAGATTGTTGAACGAGTCCACGGCCAAACCGAGCGGAAGATTGAGAGTGTTTGCCGAAGGGCTCCCGCCCTGGTTGACCGAATTAGCCGTGAAGCTAAGCTGACCGAATACCAGGTGGGCGTCCAGCACGCCGCTACCTACCGGGTTGTTGTATTCGAGGACTCGATTGTTCGAGGAATCAGCGACGTAGAGATTGTTTGAGCTGTCCAAGGCGAGGCCAAGGGGAATGCAGAGGGTCCCCGCGCTCGGCAGCGGACCGAAGACGTTGCATCCGGTCGAGGTGAAGTCGCCCGCCTGGCCCAGCACCATGAAAGCGGTGAATCCTCCCGTTTGGCCGGTAGCTGCCATGGTAGCGAATGGGTTGGGATAGATGAGCACGCGGTTGTTGTTGCCGTCGGCGACGTAGACATTTTCGCTGCTATCAACCGCGATGCCGCGCGGATTGCATAGATTCGCGGCACCATTGTTTGAACTGTTGCAGCCAGTGGTGTTGAAGTCGGGCTGGCCGATTACCAGGACGGCAGGCGCGCCGTTTGCCAGCGAGGCGGTGTCGTTGAAGCCAAGGACCCGGTTGTTGGCGAAATCAGCGAGATAGAGATGTGGGGGCGTGGAATGGACATCCAGCGCCAATCCGGAGAAGTTGGAAACGACATCCAGCGACGAAGCGTCGGGCGTGTTGGCCGTGCCGTGCGTGAAGTCGGTCTGGCCCAACACCGCGGCGGCGACCGTGCCGGCCAAGGCCTTGGGCGGCGGCATCAGCAACGCGACAAATAAGGCGGCGCCGAGCAGCACCGCGGCCTGGCATTGCAGCCTTGACTTCAGATTCACCTGCATTTTAGTTCCCCCTGACTTCGCCCAGCCTGCGATCTGAAAAGCTTCGATACGTTATACGAATCGCTGTCTGACTGTAAAGGGCTTTCGAGTGCGATAACGGACAAACCCATCCGGTATTCGAAGGTTGCAAGGGGTTGTCGCGCCACGGCAGGTGCCCTGGTCACAAAGGGACCGATCTCTCGTTGTGTGCGCTCCGAGACCGCAATCTTCCACGCGTTCGCATCACAGCCCGTTCCTGTAAGGATGCGCCGATCCCCGTGGCTTCACGCGCCGTCCAGAGGCGGTCGCCAGGTCACTATTCGGCCGATAACTCAGCAATTTCCCCCTCCAGCGCCCGGGCGAGCGGTCCCCTGACCCCGATCCTCTCACCCAGACCCTTAGCAGATACGAATCCCCTGAATCTTCAAACCGGAGGTGCGCCCCTTTTAGCAAAAAATTGTGCTGAATTGGTTACCGGCGAACGCTTAAGCCATCTGTGACGGCTAGCTCTTGCAGCGGCCAAAACCTTCCGCTTTTACGGTAAAAAAGTCGCGCAGCGGGCAACCGCTAGCGTCAAGTCTCACTGCTAAGTAGAGCACGGCATCACTGGCATGGATTTCTTCGCTCCGGCAACCTCTGCTCAGAATGGCAACAAATTACGCGCTTCTGTCATTTTGAGCGGGGCGGAGAATCTTGTTCCACCCCAGAGCGGTGCTGAAGCTACTTGTGTGACGTAAGATTAGTATAATATCAACTCGCAACTTTATTCGATTTCCAAGCCGAACAAGAAGAATTTGGCCTCCGTGGGTATCCGCGGCGTAACCGGCGGTACCAATACGTTTGCCGTGGGCTTCGGCAAGGGCTCCTACACGGTCAGAGGATTCAGCGCTGTGAAGGGCTATGACCGCGCCAGCGGATGGGGCACGCTCGACATCGCGAACTTCATCCCTGCCTTTCTTGCCCCTGATTTCTCGCGCGGACCGGCGCGCCTTTATTCCTGGTCTCCGTGATTTGGGGGCTTTGGCTTAATCAGGTACTTGCGATACATCTTATTGAAAGCTAGACTCGCACGCGGTTCGGGCCAATCCGAAGTGCATGAAACGGTGGGAGGTTCTTGCTGATGTACACGCGCGATCCGGCCTTCTGGAGGGCGGCGGCAGTTTCTTCGACGCTGTTCATGAGCGCGGTGCTTGTCATCTTGACGGTCAACACGCTGCAAACAATCAGTATCGGCGGGTCCAACGTGCCGACGTATGACGTGATCAACCGTCAGATAACCTATGCCTACGATCCGGCACAGCACGAATACGTAGCGAGGGCAGGGGGCGAGGAGCTCCTGTTTGGGCGGCGCTACACCGAAAAGGAGGCGACGGCGCTGGTCGCCAGGGGCAAGCTCGTGATACAGAGCCGCGCCTGCATGGACTGTCATACCTTTTTTGGCAACGGCGCCTACTATGCGCCCGACCTGACCCGGGCGTGGCTCGATCCAATATGGGCTTCCGAATATCCGGGGCCCAAGCGGGGCGCGGCGATAACGGCCTTCGTGATGCATCCGTTTCGGATCGGTTTCCACGTAATGCCGAACCTCCATCTGAGCAAGGAGGAGGCGCAGGCAGTGGTGGCGTACCTGAAGTGGATGTCGGCAGTTAACACCAACGGTTTTCCGGACGGCTTTGGCCGCGCGCAGTCGAGATAGGAGTCAGCGATGTATCGTTCGCAGCGTCTGGCGCTTAAGTATTTCGCGGCAGCGGTCGTGTTATTCGGAGTGATGACGTTGTTCGGGCTGAGCTCGGCCTTTTACTTCGTCCACCCGACGTTTCTTCTCAACACCTTCAACTTCAACACCTCTAAGATTCTTCATATTAATACGCTCGTGCTGTGGCTGCTGATGGGATTTTTCGGCTCAGTGTACTGGTTCCTGCCGGGTGAAACAGGCCGCGAAGTGGAAGGAATCGGAGCGGCGGAGGTGCTGTTCTGGGTGTTTTGTGTGGTGATCGCCGTAGTGGCCGCGGTCTTCATCGTGGTCCAGTACGGTCCCGGCACAGAGTTCACCTTGTGGTTTATCAACCAGGGCCGCAAATACGTCGAGGCGCCGCGATGGGCGGCGATCGCTATCGTCGTTGTCGCACTGGTTTTCGCCTACAACGTGATCGCCAGCACCGTCAAGAGCCGCAATTACAGCGGCATCCTGATGGTGCTCATTCTTGACCTGATTCCGCTGTGCGTTCTCTACCTCGACGCCTTCCCGCGCATCACCAACATGTCCAAGGACCTGTTCTGGTGGTGGTGGCTGGTCCACCTGTGGGTCGAGGCCACCTGGGAAATCCTCATCGGATGCATCATGGCGTGGGCTCTGATGGACTTGCTTGGGTCGTCGCGCCGCGTCGTCGAGAGCTGGCTTTACGTGGAGGTCGCGTTAGTGCTGGGCACGGGGATTCTCGGCCTGGGCCATCACTACTTCTGGATCGGGACGCCGCGTTACTGGCTCGGAGTAGGGGGGTTCTTCTCGGCGTTGGAGCCGTTGCCGCTCCTGGGGATGGTGATCCACGCCATCTACGACGCCGGGGTCAATCACATGCAGGCCTCCAATCGTCCGGCGTTCTACTGGATGCTGGCTGAGGCTTTCGGCAACTTCATCGGTGCCGGCGTGTTCGGCTTCATGATGACTTTGCCGCAAATAAATCTCTATTCGCACGGCACGCAGTGGACCGCTTCACACGGTCATTTCGCCTTTTGGGGCGCCTACGCCTGTGGGGTAATTACCGTCATTTACCTGGCCGTGCAAAAGACCCGCGGCTGTTCCCGACTCGACGGGCGGGCCTGGAAGTGGTCGTTCGCCTTGCTGAACCTCGGGATGCTTGGGATGGTGGGCGCGCTGCTGGTGGCGGGCATCGACCAGGCGTTTTTCGAGCGTGCTCTGGGTGGCTCGACCTGGAGCGCCTTCGTCGCCTTGCAGCATCAGCCATGGTACACGGAGGGAATGTGGGCTCGGTTTCTGTTCGGACTGGTTTTCACTGCCGGTTTCGCCGTTCTCGCTTACGACCTGATCACTCTGGGCAGGATACGCGGCGTCGAAGAGGCGGAACCGGTCAAAGCGGCAGCGGCCTGATGCCGCGCACGCCAGCCGGCGTGGCGGCCTCGAAGGCGGTGCGCGTGTGACGGCATATGCGATGGTGGGAACGGCGCTCCTGCTTGGAGCCTTCGTCCTGCTGGCGGGCCTTTACGGCTTGCTCTACAGCCTGGCGATGGTGTTGGAGCGCCCGAGGCTCAGGCCGGCTGCTTTCGCCTGCTACGCGCTGCATTTCGGCGTAATGGCGGTGTTGGTAATTGCAACGCCATTGGGCGGTTGGTGGAAAATACTAATCGTTGGAAGCTGCCTTGCTTATTTCGCAATACCACCGATTACCTGGCGCTACCTGGTGTCGCTACATCGAGAGGAAGAAGGGAGTCATCATGGTCGCAAGCCTCGTAAACACGTTGCTCGGCCTGTGGTTAGTATCCGGAGCCGTGCTTGATCCCAGCATGGTGCAGACACGGACTGCGTTGATGGCGGTTTCGGCGGCAGTCATCGCGATCCTGGGCGTGTGGGCTACGCTGGCCGATTACCTAAAGTGGCCGGGCATAATAGCTATTGTGTTTGGTATCGGCCTGTTCGTGTTTTTTGCCACGGGCAGCGCCGCCGCGTCGCCGGACATCACGTTCTGGATAGCGTTCTGGAGTGGAAATACGATCGGAGTCGTTTCGCTCTGGTCAGCGCTCTATCGCGGGCCAAGCGAGGGAGCGCACAGCCCCGAGTCCACGCCGGCAAGCCAACCGTCCTGAGCGCCGTCAATCGGCGACGGTTGCAAGAGGGCCGGCTCTCGGGAGGTCAATCTGCCACCGAGAACTCACTCCACGCGGCCGTGTGATGTGTCGAGCCAATCCGGGATTCGCACCACAAGAGGTCAACCCGCGGCGGGCGCCTGATTATCAGGCGCCCGCCGCGTTCGATCCTCGAGAAACGTCAGTCGCGGCACTTACTGAACAGGAACCAGCTCCACTCGCCGATTCTGGGCACGACCTTCTTTGGTTTTATTGGTGGCGACAAAGTTGGTCTTTCCATAGCCGTGCGGCACTAGCCTGTCGGCCGGCACGCCTTGCTTCTCCAGGTAGTCCGCCACGGCATTGGCGCGCTCCTCGGAGAGTCTGAGATTATACTTGGTGCTGCCGACCGAATCCGTGTACCCGTTCACGTCGACGCGCATGCTCGGCTGAGCCTTTAGCGTGGCCGCGGCTTCGTCAAGGACTGCCGCGTCACTCGGACGAACCTTAGCCTTATTGAAGTCGAAATGGACTCCGCGCAGGATGATCTTTGCCGCTGCCGGAGGTGGAGGCGGCGGTGGCGGAGGTGGGGGTGGTGGCGCGGGCTTACAGATCGCATTAGCGGTGACCGTGTAGTATTGAACTAAAACAAACCAGTCCCGCATCGACAGTTGCGTCTGCACATCCGTCAGCAGACCGCTCGGACACTGGCTGGCAAGACTCGTGTTAGCCGCTGAGGTGAGGCCTTGAGGCTTGCTAAGGCGCAATATTCCGAAGTCGCTATGGGAAGCGCTCACTGGCGATCCACTGCCGGTGCTTTCGCCTATCGTACTGGACTGAATAACAACGCAAGCTGACAACGAGATCGAGAGAAAAGCGGCTGCCGCCAACTTGCAGAACAGTGAGGCGAACCCTCCTGGAATTAATCCGGTGTTGAATTTCCTGTTCATAGGTCCATCCCTCACTTGCAGACGGCGCTGGCCGTCACCGTGTAGTACTGAACTATAGCCAACCAGTCGCGCATCGACAGTTCCGTCTGCACATCGGACAGCACCCCGCTCTGACACTGCTTGGCGAGCTCAGCATTTGCGTCCGACGTGAGGCTCGTAGGCGCAGTCAGATGCAATATACCGTAGTCGCTGTACGAGGCATTTACGGGCGTTCCAGCTCCTGCGCTTTCGCTAATCGCGCTGGAGTTGATGAGGACGCAGGCCGAGATCAAAAGGCAGGCGCTCAGCGTCAACGAACCGAAGAGCCATACAAGAAGTTTGTTCATTGGTCGATGTCCTCCTTAGTTACACCGCTCCGCTTTAGCCGGAGTTCCCGTTTCGAGTTTTTGCCGCAGACACACTTCCGCGCAATGCGGACTCTGACGCGGGTTTTGGGGGCATGCACTATAAGGCCCCACCGGGTCTCTGGGCGGAGCGATCAACCATGACGCGTCGCCCGCCGAAGAACCTAGCGGTGTTCGATTTTGAACGCGCCAACACCGCCAAGCTGTTGCTATGAAGGCCTTCGCCGGTGCTCACGATGAGCCCCGGCGGGTCGTGACTTGCTCAGCAAGCACGCTACTAAGGTTTGGCCGCCTTTGCAAGCTGGTCGGCAATCGCCCGATGCATCTTGGCGAGTCGCTCGTCCTCCTCAGCCGCAGCTCGATACCGCCTGGCCTGCAGGTTGCACCACTGATGCGCACGCACACTACTAGTCGTTCCGGCACCCACCTTCTGAGAGTAGCAATCCGATAGAACCCCGAATTTCCGTGCCTGCTCGCGGGCAACCTTTGCCTGCTTGTCGTACCAGGCCGCGATGTTCAGGTGATCGGCCGGGGACTTTGCCTCCCTGAGCATCTTGGTGATAACGGGCTCGCTCTCCTCGTGGGCCCCTTGTGCACTTGTGGCGTTTGGCACCCCTGCAGACCATGCCGTCGGCGCCCACAGACCGATGACCACAAGCACTGGCAGTATAATCGTTGTTGTCATCTTTCTCATCTTGCGCTGCGCAGAACAGACCTGTTGTTCGACTGGCAAACAGCCCGGGGACACCGCGAACCTCAGTTGGCTATCGAGCGAGCGCTTCTAGTGTTTTTCTGCCTTCGCAAGTCGCTCGGCGATCGTCCGATGCATCTTGGCGAGCTTTTCGTCGTCGGCCGCCGCGGTCAAATAACGATGAGCCTGCAGGCTGCACCACGTATGGGCATGCACGCCCGCTCCAGCGGCAACGCCCTTGTACATCGCCTTGTTTCTCTCCTCAGAGTAGCAATCAGACAGCGAGCCGAATTTCTTTGCTTCGGCACGAGCCTCCTTCGCCTGCTCGTCAAACCAGGCTGCGATCTTCAGGTGGTCAGCCGGGGTCCGCGCGGTGTTGATCAACTTAACAATGTCGGCTGCCTTGAGCGCTTGAGCTGCCTCTGTGCCATTGCCGTTCGCCGCTCCAGCGGCCCAACTTCCAGGCGCCCACAAGCCGATAGCTACAAATGCTGCAACTAAGATTGTCGTCGCTAGTCGCCTCATCTTGTAAGTTCCTCCTCTTGTACTTGAAAGCGCATTATCCGCGACGTGAGATTAGCTAAATAACGGCTATCAGACAAATAAGCAACTATCATGCCAGAAAGCGCGACAAAGTCGCTCTTGCGGCTGCCGTTCTGTGCGCCCTGCGCCGCTCTTTTCTCTTCTCGCCACGTTACAGAAAGGGAGTCTATACCTCGGTCGTGGGTCGGGACGTGTAGCTGAAACTCCCCATGAGCCGGGTCAACGATTCCCCAAGTTTCAGCGCGGCCGGCCGAAGCGTTCCTCGTGGAAGACGGGGACCACCGTGCCGGTAGGCGTTGGCGCAAAAAATTAGAAGCCGGTCCCGACGGGCAGGCTGGATTCAGAAAGCTCGGGCTGGGTGAAAGCGGAGTCGAGATTGCAGCAAAGTTCGTAGCTGGTGCCGGCGCGCGGACGCGCTGCGTAGCCCTCGAGCGCGCCGTCCTGCAGTACCCGCAAGGCTTCGTAGCTATCCGAGCCCGAATAGCGCTTGACTACAAAAACGTAATAGCTGCCCGATTCGAGTGGCTCGGGCGGCCCTTCGTCGGGCACCGTCTGGCTGAAATGACGCGGCAGCTTTCCGTAAACCACATGAGGGACGCGGTAGTCTCTCTTGAGTCCAGGCAGATGGCTGAACATGCCGTGAGTCGGCTGAAACTGCCAGATTGCTACGCCGCCATTGAAGCGCACGATGGTGGTCGTATCCTTTGCGTCCAGCTTGCGAGTCAGAAGCGGCTCGAGGCCGTCGTACTTGTAAACGGTGAAGCTTTCAAGGTAGTCGCCCGGATGCGAGTAGCTGATATTGACGGAGGCCTTGGGGGCAGCCTGCGTTGCCGGCTGGGTGTTGGCGTTTGGCGCAGTGGTGGTGGAAACGTCGGTGGGCGAGGCACTGTCGTGCTGTGCTGTCGAGCACGCGACCGCCGTAACGAGCAGCGCCGCCGGTACGGCCAAGCCCAGGACGGCACGAGACACCCGCATGAACGCGGTACTGTGAGCCCTGGCGCGGCTGGAGCAGGCTCGCTGCCGAGCGTCATTTGGGTTCATTGGTTGAACTCGATCGGTTGTCCGCACGCGTTTCCGCCCGCGTTGTAGTCGTACACCATCCGCCCTCCGTAGTCGGCACCGCGTGCGAGAAGTCCACACAGCACAAGCGTGAGGGAAAGGAAAAGCACCCGCAGCCGCATCGGCATCGGCCGCGCTGCCAGCGCCCACAGCGCGAGTACCGCGCTAAGTCCGCCCACCCCAAGCATCAACCATTTATGGTACACGAGCAGCCGATGCTTTACAGACAGCGCCAGCATCACGCCGGGTGCAGCGTAAAGCCCCGTTCCGATTGCCACTGCAGCGCTTGCGGTTCCAAGTACGAGCATCCACAAGGCGACCCATGCAACCGAATCGCGCCGCGTAATCCAGGCGCCCCAGTAGAGCGCCACGGCCCCGGTCAGCAGTGCCACGGGGTAGTGTACGACCAGCGGGTGGATGTTTTGCAGGTGGCCGACCCCGGGTAGAAGCCAAGCGAGCAATTGATTGCGCGACCTCCCTGGCTGCCGGACCGAGAGGGCCTCCGTCCCCGGCGGCGAGGCATATATCGCCACAACCCGCAGGGAGGGGCAGTCCGCGGCCGGACAAGTTACCTCCTCACGCCCATTGCGCCGCCGAGCTGCCGTTCTGGCGTCGCAAAAGCCCGCGCTACGCCGTCGCGCAGCTCAGGCTTGGATGCGCGTCTCGCTCTTCAGCCGAAGCCAAAGGGTAGCCGACAGAGCAGCTTGTGGGAAGGTTAATGGCGGCCGGAAGGAGCTTCAGCGGGTGAGCTTACCTGGCCCAGCTCGGATATCTCGTGGCTGCGCCGGGCGCTGGCTGCACCGACGCCCAGGCGATCGAGCATGTTCCAGTTGACTCCGGCCAGTAGACGTTCGAGCGCTGTCAAATCATTCGCACTGAGCAGGCGGTTGGCTTCCGGCGCCCATGGAAACATTCCTTCCAGGCGA
>JAJYVB010000082.1:0-1378 GCA_021792265.1 Deltaproteobacteria bacterium
CAGGGGCAATTGCGAGCGATGCTCTCGGCGATGGCCGTCTTACCGCGAGGCAGGATTCGCGGCTGTGCGCCCAGGATTTTCTATGATCCGGTGAACGGGAAGGTCAGGCCGTGCCGGGGCGCTGCGCTGACGGCCATGACCTCTGGCGGCACGATTGCGGACAGCGGCAACTATGACGTCGTCATTGCGTCGGAGGGGCGGAAAATCGGCGACGTCGAGGAGGACTTCGCCCAGGAATCGTCGCGTGGCGATATCTTCGCGCTCGGCTCGATGCCGTGGCGAATCCTGGGAACGTCTCGTGGGAGGCTGCTGGTCGAGCCGGCGCCAGGATTGGCACCGACGCTGCCCTTCTGGCAGACCGAGGCGGCAGGGCGCTCTGCGGCGCTGTCGCGCGCGCTGATTGCGCTTCGCGAAGAGATCGCTCGTCGCCCCGGCGAGCGCGCCGAAACCGCTCACTGGCTTGTCGGCGAATGCGCACTCGATGAAGCCGCGGCTCTGCAAGCGGTTGACTATGTTCGCCGGGGCGCCGCGGCGCTCGGCGCCGTGCCGGGCGAGAAAACGCTGGTGGTCGAACGCTTTTTTGACGGGCTGGGTGGAACGCAGGTCGTAATCCATTCGCCTTTCGGAGTTCGCCTCAACCGCGCCTTCGGATTGGCGCTTCGAAAGCGGCTCTGCCAGACCTTCGACTTCGAAATCCAAGCTTCCGCCATCGACGACGCGGTCCTTCTCGCGCTCAACGCCCGGCACAGTTTTGCGCTCGAGGAGCTTGCAGCGATGCTAAGCACCGCCAGCGCGGGGCGGGTGCTTGTTCAGGCGATCCTTGACGCCCCGATGTTCGAGGTCCGATTTCGGGCTGTAGCAAGCCGGGCGCTTGCTCTGGCGCGCTTTGAGGGTGGCCGCAAGGTGCCAGGCTGGATTCAGCGTCTGCGGGCGCAGGAGCTGCTCGCAGCGCTCTTTGCGGCGCGGCAGGCATGCTTCGAGAACCGTCCCGCCCAACTGGAAGTACCCGACCACTTCATTGTTGCCGAAACCGTCCGCGAATGCCTGGAGGAGTCGGCCGAACTGCCCGGCCTCGAGCGCCTTCTCGCCGCGCTCGAAGGGGGGCGGATGCGCGCGGTCTATGTGGACGGCGCCGCGCCGTCCCCTTTTGCCCATCGCGTGCTCCTGGCTTGGGACTATTCGTTCCTGGACGACGGCGAGCGCGCGGAGCGCCGAAGCCGGACCGTTCAAATGAACCCGGCGATGGCGGCGGAGCTGCTCGGCAGCGTCGGCGAGGGCAGCCTGAGCCTGCTTGTGCCAGCCGCTGTCGACGAACTTCAAGCTGAGTTCGACGGCCGCGATCGGCGCTATCACCCGCGCGACCGCGACGAACTGTACG
>JAJYVB010000082.1:1388-11826 GCA_021792265.1 Deltaproteobacteria bacterium
ACGACCTGCTCAAACGCCGGGGAGCGATCGCGCTTGCGGCACTTTCGCAAAGGGCTGGCGAGGATGCTGCCGCGATGGCTGAAACGCTCGAACGGGAGGGGCGAGCCTTGAGGATGGCTGTTCGGCCGAACGCTCCCGAAATGCTCATCGCGCGCGACGACCGGCATCTCTATGCCGCCGTTTACCCTGCGGCTTGCTTTGTCGAGCCCTCGCACGCTTTTGGCGCGGAGCAGAGCCGGCAAGAGTCGGCGCCCGCGCCCGATACTGCGCATGACGAAATTGTTCTGCGTGCACTGCGCGGCTCGGTGCCGGTCAGTCCGGAAGAGCTTGCGGCGCGTCTTTTCGTTTCGCCGGACGAGGTGCGGGCAAGCCTTGAGCGGCTCGAAGCGCAAGGCGCCGTTTTTCGCGGACAGTTTACCGCCCGCGGAAGCCCGCAATGGTGCGAGCGCTACAACCTCGAACGGCTCCATCGCCGGACTCTGGCGCGCCTGCGCGTCGAAATCGAGCCCGCGTCCGACGAGGAGTTCGCCCGCTTTTGTCTTGCCTGGAATCATGTCGGCGCCAGCATCCCGCTGGACGGTCTTCAGGATCGTCTCGACGAGCTCGCCGGACACGCCTTTTCGCCGGCGCTCTGGGAGCGAGCGATACTGCCTGCACGGGTTCCCGGGTACAAGCCCGACATGCTCGACGAACTACTTGCCACCGGCCAATTCGTATGGTTCGCCACAGGCGGCGGGCGCGAGGCCATCGCGTTTCCGCAAAAGGTCAGCTTTGCGCGTCGGCGCAGCGCTCTCCCGCCGTTGCCGGAGCCGGCAGGGCCGGAGGGTCAAACCGAGTCCTCAGTGATCGCGGCCTTGCGTGACTTTGGGGCGCAGTTCGTCGATGAAGTTGCAGAGCGCGCCGGGCTTGCGGAAGACGAAACGGTTGGGGTCCTGTGGCGCCTTGCGGCAAAAGGACTCGTCACCAATGACGCCTTCGCGCCGCTGCGCCTGGTCGCGGGGCATCGCGACGGGCGCCGGCCGGGCCGAGAAAAGGAACGCCGTGGAGCCCGGCAGCGTGCGGCGGTGCGGGCGCGCCTGCGTTCGCGCGCAGGCGCTCGATGGTCAGTTTTGCGCTATGCCGAAGATAACAGGCAGGCCGGCACCGACTACTTCGATGGCGCCGGTGGGGCCGCGGCTGCCTTGGCTGTGCTTCAACGCCAGGGTGTGATTGCGCGAGCGACACTGGCGCCCGACCCCCTCGCGCCGCCGTGGGAGGAACTGCGGCTGAACTTGCAGAGGCTTGAGTACGCGGGTGTCGTGCGCCGGGGCTACTTTGTGCGCGCCCTGGGCGGCGAACAATACGGCCTTCCCCAAGCACTTGAAATGCTCCGTACCGTGAAGGCTGAAGCGGAGCGCTCCGCAGCGCCCATCGCACTGAGTGCGGTCGACCCCGCAAACCCTTACGGCGCAATACTGCCGGGATGCGGCGTTGCACGAACCGAGGAAAACTTTGTCGTGCTGCGCGCTGGCAAGGTTGTGATGGGTGTCGTGGGCCGTACCATGCTGACGTTCGACTCCTTCGACAACGACTCGTTTGCGGCCGCCGCCGGGTCGATGCTTAAGCTTCGTTCGCGGCTTCGCATCGAGATGATCGGCGGTATCCCGGCGCTGGAATCTCCATGGGTCGGAGCAATGGGCGCGCTCGGTTTCCACTGCGACGGCCGCGGACTGGTCTTCGACGGCTACCACGGTCCGTCACCCCTGCGCGCCATCGCCCGCTGAGGCTATGCGCAGGGTCGCTGCGCGGCGTTCAAACTGCTTGCGGTCCTTCACCTTCGCATCGGTTCTGCTATCTTCGAACCGCTGTGAAGCGTGTGATAGCAGGACTTCTGGCGGCTGCTCTAAGCAGCGCGCTCTGGGGATGCGCGACGGGCGGGCTTCTTGGCCCGGCAAAACCAGCACCGGTAGCTAAAAGGGCTCCGTCTCCCGGGCCGCTTACCGGTGTATGGGAAGGCGAACTGGCGGCAGGACCATGCACCCCCGTGCTCGCCAAGGCGTCTCGCTGTGACGCGACCAACGAGTTGAGGCTAACGTTTGTTCAGGACGGTGCCGACGTTTCGGGTTACTACCAGTGCGCGATCGGCAATACGGCCTGCCGCGACATTCAGGACGCCGGTCCAGTGAGCGGCGGTTCCCTTTCGGGCAACCGCCTGAAGTTCCAGGTCGACTTCGCCAACGACGGTTCAGACTGCGTGTTTAACGGCAAGCTCAGCGCAGCGAGTGCGTCGGGTGCGTATGCCTGTTACGCGGAGGGCAAGGAAGTTGAAAGCGGGCACTGGCACCTGAGCAAGAAATCAAGCATTGTTCCGCCGCGCCCGGTTCTTTTCGAATGACTCGCCGGCCGCGTGCCGCCCCGGGCACGGGCGCCGGTACGATGGCACGCGCCGGGTTTTAAGCGCTCAGTATGCGCGCTATCTTGAGGGCGGAGCGACAAGTTCCGCGCCCAATCTGCTCCAACCCTCGTTGAGGTGATGCGGCGCGGTTGCCGTATTCGGCTATCCGAACTTCGAATCAGGGGTTTAAGCTCATGGCAGGTGACACGTTCGCAACCCGCTCGACGCTCACGGTTGACGGGAATGTCTACCAGATTCGCAGCCTCGAGGCGCTGCAAAAGCGCGGCTTTTCACTCGGGCGGCTGCCCTACTCGATTCGCGTGATGCTCGAGAATGTCTTGCGCCGCGAAGACGGCGTCAACGTAACTGCCGAGCACGTCGAAGCACTGGCGCGATGGCCTCAAGGCGCCGGTACGCGCGAGTTCTCTTTCATGCCCGCGCGCGTCCTGCTCCAGGACTTCACCGGTGTCCCCGTGGTCGCCGACCTTGCCGCGATGCGC
The DNA here is from genome assembly GCA_021792265.1 of Deltaproteobacteria bacterium. Lineage (GTDB taxonomy): Bacteria > Desulfobacterota > Binatia > Binatales > Binataceae > JAJYVB01. Next base: position 4,263 of record JAJYVB010000082.1, read on the forward strand.
GACGCGATCGGCCGCCTGGGCGGCGACCCGCGCCGAATCAACCCGCTTCAGCCAGCGGACCTGGTGATTGACCATTCCGTGCAGGTCGATGCCTTTGGCGTCCCCAACGCCTTTACGGTCAACGCGGAACTCGAATTCCAACGGAACAAAGAACGCTATCTCTTCCTGCGCTGGGGACAGCGCGCCTTCGATAACTTCCGCGTCGTGCCGCCAGACACTGGGATTGTCCATCAGGTCAACCTCGAGTACCTGGCCCAAGTCATCTTTGTCTCCAAAGCTGGCGAAGCCTATCCGGACACCGTTATCGGCACCGATTCCCATACGACAATGGTCAACGGGATGGGCGTGGTCGGATGGGGCGTGGGCGGGATCGAAGCCGAGGCCGCGATGCTCGGCCGGTCCGTTCCGATGCTGATACCCGAGGTGATCGGCGTCAGGCTCAAGGGAGAATTGCACCCCGGTGCGACCGCTACCGACCTGGTGCTGACGGTTACGCAGATGCTGCGCCGGCGCGGCGTGGTGGGCAAATTCGTCGAGTACTGCGGCGAGGGCCTCCGGTCGCTAAGCGTTGCCGACCGCGCGACTCTGGGCAATATGGCGCCCGAATACGGCGCCACCATAGGTTTTTTCCCGGTCGACGCCAAGACGCTCGATTACCTGCGTTTGACGGGCCGCAGCGAGCACAGCGTCAAGCTCGTCGAAGCTTACTGCAAGGAGCAAGGGCTCTTGCGCGGCGACGCTTCGCCCGAGCCCGCCTTTACCGAAGTCCTGGAACTGGACCTGGCAAGCGTCGAGCCGAGTCTTGCCGGTCCACGCCGGCCGCAGGACCGCGTCAGCCTTAGTGCGGCCAAGGTCGAGTTGCGCCGAGCGCTGGCCAAAGAGGTTGCCAACCACGAGCAGATAGATCCCCGCTTGAGCGAGCGCTGGATCGGCGACGGGGGCAGCGTCAATGTGGCATCGCATGAGCCGATCCGATCCGAAGACTTAGGCGAACTTGCGCGCCGCGTCGAGGTCCGGGCCGACGGTGCCAGCTACCAGCTTGGCCACGGAGCGATCGTGATCGCGGCTATTACGAGCTGCACGAACACTTCGAATCCGTCGGTTCTGCTGGGCGCTGGTTTGCTTGCCAAAAGGGCGGTCGAACGCGGCCTGACGGTAAAGCCGTGGGTCAAGACCAGCCTTGCGCCTGGCTCGAAAGTCGTGACTCGCTACCTGGAGCGAGCAGGGCTCACGGGCTATCTCGAAAAGTTGAAGTTCCACCTGGTCGGCTACGGATGCACCACCTGCATCGGCAACAGCGGCCCGGTCCCCGAGCCGGTCGCCGCGGGCGTCAAGCAGGGCAACCTTGTTGCCTGCGCGGTGCTGAGCGGCAACCGCAATTTCGAGGGACGGATAAATCCGGTTGTGCGCTTCAACTATCTGGCCTCGCCGCCGCTCGTGGTTGCCTACGCGATTGCCGGCACGATGGACATCGATCTCGCCAAAGAGCCGCTGGGGATTAGCGCCGAAGGACGCCCGGTCTACCTGCGCGATATCTGGCCGAGCTCCGAAGAGGTTGCGACGCTCGCCCGCAGCGCTATCGACTCCGCGATGTTCCAGGGCGAGTACAGCCACGTTTTCGAAGGCGACGAGCGATGGCAGCACCTTGACGTTGCGCAAAGCGATCTCTTCCAGTGGGATTCCGCGTCGTCGTACATTAAGGCGCCGCCCTTTTTCGACGGTGCCGGAATCAGGCCCGCGCCGCTTTCCGACATCGTTGGTGCGCGAGTGCTCGCCGTATTGGGCGACAGCGTAACCACTGACCACATCTCCCCCGCGGGGTCCATCCCCGCCGACAGCCCTGCCGGCAAGTACCTGATCGCACAGGGCGTCAAGCCGCGCGACTTCAACTCCTACGGATCGCGCCGGGGAAATCACGAGGTCATGATGCGTGGAACCTTCGCCAACATCCGGCTCAGAAACCTGCTGGTACCTGGTGTCGAAGGCGGCTTCACGCTTCATCTGCCCGACGGCGAGCGGGTGAGCATTTTCGACGCGGCGGAAAAATACCGCACCGAGCGCATCCCGCTTATCGTCATCGCCGGCAAGGAGTACGGGTCGGGCTCCTCGCGCGACTGGGCGGCCAAGGGTACACAGCTTCTGGGCGTGCGAGCCGTCCTTGCCGAGAGCTTCGAACGCATCCATCGCAGCAACCTGGTTGGGATGGGCGTGCTCCCGCTCGAGTTTGCCAAGGGCGAGTCCCGCGAAAGCCTCGGACTCACCGGTCGCGAAAGCTTCACCATCGGGGGCTTGGCCGGCCTGCGCCGGCCGGGCGAGCGGTTCAAGGTGCGGGCCGAACTTGACGGCAAGGTGCGCGAATTCGAGGCGCTCGGCAGGGTCGATACGCCGGAGGAGGTCGAATACATGCACCACGGCGGCATCCTGCTCTTCGTGCTGCGAAGTCTGCTGTCGTAGGAAAGCTCGGCGGGGCCGCCCGCTGAAATCGGCGTGGCAGTCTGTTGGAACCGGTTCGGAAACCGGCTCTAACAGGATGCTGAGAAACAAGAGGTTTCAACGCGGCAGCAGGATTTGCGATCAAGACGCTGCGAAAAAAGGCTTTTTCACCAAGCTGCCAAGTTTGGTGTCTCGCAAATAACTTGACGAGCCAGCTTGGCTGGAACGAGATTCTTCGCTGTTCTCAGAATGACAATGGAAACGCGTGCTTCCGCCATTCTGAGCGCAGGCTGCCGAAGCGAAGAATCCCATGCCAGTAACGGCCGCCATAAACTTATTAACGGGACATCGCACTAAGCGGCTTCAACGCTTACCTGGGTGCCAGTCTTAGCCGCGACATAGCGCGAGAGCAACCGCAGAACCGACGGTGTAACCTCGCCCATCGCAACGGGACGGTAGCCAGCCGCGCCCGCACCGTGGAGCCTCATCGTTGCCAGTGTCGAGAGCCTGAACAGTCCCGCCACCGCCTGGCAATAGCGAAACCTCCGCCATTCAAGCGGAGCCATCGCGTGGTACAGCGGAACGTACAGCGCCGTGAACAGCCACCGAAGCGAATTGCCGGCTGCGTTATCGCCCATCCAGCGTGGCTCCTCCAGCGCGGATGTCGCCATGATGACGCTGGTCATCGCGGCGTCCAGATGACGGTCGCCAAGCTCGAGGTTCACCCAGTCGATCACGCCGGTAACCCGCAGGCCCCGCACCAAAACGTTTCGCGGATGATAATCGAGGTGGAGCAGCGAGGACGGTGCGTCAGCGAATTCGCCGGCGCGTGAGGCCACTGACGCAAGCGCTCGTTCAAGACCAGGCAGCGGACCGCGCTCGATTCGAGTGCGGACGAGCAAAAGCATCCGCTCAAGCAGCGGTGAGTCGCAGGGAAGGCCGCCGACCATGGATGGGGGTGCTAAGCCGGCCAAGGCACGAGTTGCCGGCGCTACGTCGAGCCGATGTAAGCGAGCCTGAGCCCGCACGAACGATACGAAGCCGGTGCTGAAATTCCGCAAGGCCGCTGGGAAGCTTACCGGAGAAAAGAGCGGACGGCCCGCAAGCCGCTCCATCACGATAAACGGGGCGCCGATCAGCTCGGGGTTGCCCTCGAACAAAAAAGCTCGCGGTGCGGCATAGCCGAGACTTTCCAGCATCCGCATCACCGCAAACTCCCGCTTGCCCTTTGCAGCGTCTGCTGAGCTGCCGTATACGCGAAGGATAAGCGCAGCGTCGGGTTCCATGCTGGAAAGTCGCGCTGGGCGCGAACCGAGCTTGAACTCGAAGATGGCGCTCTCCCAGCCGTCGGCCAGCTTGGCAAAGCGATTCAGCGGCACCCCGAGATAGTTTGCCAGCCGTTGCTCTATTTCGCCCGTTTGGTCCAGCCGCACGGCGAGGTCACCGGAAATCAGCGCGTGAAGCAAAAGAAGCTAGTACAGCCTCTCGAATGCTGCAATCGTACGGCGGGCGCAGGACAGAGAATGCTCAGTTCCAGACGTTAGCCCGATACGCTAGTTCGTAGTCCTGGGGCCTGTCAGTGTACGAGAGGCTGCTGATTGCGCATGGCGGGAGTCGAGCTCGCCGGCGGCATGGTCAGCTTCTGGCCCTGAATTTCCTCGTAAGGCGCGGCTCCTTTGCGCCGTTCGTATTGCCGTTCGATGGTCGAGGTGAGCAGCGGGCCGCTCGTATCGCTTATATCGACCGACACTTCAACGGAAAGTCCCATGCGCAGCGGCTTGTCGGGAGGCGCGGGCCGGTTCAGCACCACTTTGACCGGCACGCGCTGTACGACTTTCACCCAGTTGCCGGTCGCGTTTTCCGGCGGCAGCAGGGCAAAGGCGGCTCCGGTCCCCATCGCGATTGAATCGACGTGCCCCGAATAGACATAGCCCGGGTAGATGTCGGCGGTGATCTCCGCATGTTGTCCCACGCGAACGTCGGTCAACTCGGTTTCTTTGAAGTTGGCGGTTATATAGAGCCCTTTTACGGGGACGATCGCCATCAACGGCTGGCCTGCTTGAACGCGGTCGCCTACGTCGACGTTCTTGTGGGTTATGATCCCGGAGAAGGCCGCGCGAAGTTCGGTATAGCTGAGGTCAAGCTTCGACGCCGCGAGCGACGCTGCGGCCTGCTTCACGAGCGGGCGGTTGTAACGGTTTTCGTTGTCGGTGTCGCCGCCCAATTCTGCCAGGACCTGATTGACTTGATGAGCGGCAAGCTCGCGGTCGGCTAACGCTACTCTGAGCGCAGTGGTCGCCTGGTCGTAAAACTCGCGCGAAACCACCTGCTGATCGCGCAAGGCCTTGGCGCGATTGTAATCGATGCGAGCTTGGCGAAGCTGGGACTCGGCAAGGGCGAGCCCGGCGCGCGCGGCGTGGAGTTCGGCGAACTGCTCGTCGATTGTTTGGCGCGCTCGTTCAAGCGTTGCCTGCGCCTGGTCGACCCGCACCTGATAATCGCGGGGGTCGAGCGTAAGCAACAGTTGTCCGGCGCTGACGTTCCAGTTCTCGCCCACGTACAGTTTGGCAACCGTACCGGGGATGCGCGGTGCGACTAAAGTGACGTCGCCATCGACATAAGCATCGTCGGTCGAGACGTGCGTCATTACGTAGCGGTACAGGCGCAACCCGGGCACGATAGCAACCAGCATGGCCAGTAGTGCTACCGCAACCAGGATCCGCCGAAAAAGCGGCGATTTCATTTGTGGACGACAGCGGTCGGCGAGTTTCCCCGCCTATGCGGTTTGCCCATCGACTTAAACTATTCTAAGCGATTCGTTGGTGGCAGAAAAGTCCGCCGCAGCGGGGCGCCTGCGCCATTTGCTTTTCAGTCAGATTCCGAGTCGGAAGCGGCGCCGAAATTAGCCAGACTTACGTCGCCCGGCAGGGTTGTCGCGATGCATCCGGGAAACTTGACCACGACCACTGTCCGGTCGGTGATTACGCACACTTGGGGCTTGGTTGGCGGCTGATGGTAGTAGAGGTCGACCGTGAAAGGACCGAGGTGGTTTACCTGGTTGAAGCTGCCATCCACACGGCCCGAGGGCGAATCAAACAGGAACACCGTGGGCGCATTCTGCTGGAAGGCGAAGCTTTTCAGCTTGTCTTCGACGAGGCCAGTAAACGTTTCGATGGTCGGGCCATTGACGAAAAAGCGCACGTCGGGGTATGCAGGCGGAGCGATGGCCGCCAAGGCCCCTCCAGTTTGTATTGAAAGCGTGCCGAAGGGTGCGCTGGTCGAGGCATTCTGCTCGACTCGAAAGCCTTTTATAATCTGTCCCCCTAAAAGCGCTGAGTTGTTCGCCAGCTTGGTGACGATCATTCGCGACGGCGGCTGCTGGTTGACGATCACCATGCTGAACGGGACGACGCCGTTTATGCGCCACGAGGCCCGTGCGTCCGACACCACCGCCGAGAACGGCGTCGCTATCTGGCCTAGAACGCGAAAGGTTATCTGGTCTGGCACGTTCGGCGTGCTGCCGACACCCAGAAAGACCGGACCGCAGGCGTCGAAACTCGCCCCGAGATAGACCAGCAGCGCCAGCAGAAAAGTCAGCCTAAGCGCGCGTGAAAGCCTGCAGCTCATAGCGGGTTGGCTAGTGGGGTGTTGGAGCAGTTACCCGGGCAGCTTCCGCTCGAGTTTGAGCATGTTGTCGGACAGGGCGAGGTCTGGAGCGGCGGGGGGGGCAGCACAACCGTCGTTGGCGAGCTCGAAGGGTCGGGCAGGCCGTTTTCGTAGCGCGTGAGCGTGTAGGTGTCGGCAGGGGCGCAGAAAGAGAACTGGCCGGCGTTGGGCGTGCCGGTCGGCCCAACCCCGCTCTCCATCAGGTCGACCCCGTCCTTGGATAGCCTCACCGTCGTACCCTCGTCGAAGCTGAAGGCAGCCGCGCCTGTGACGCTGCCATGGCCGGCACACTCCAGCGGACCGAGCGCCACCGACGGTGTTTTGGGTGCTGGGCAAACCGCGCTCGCCGGCACGTTGCTCGCCACCGCCATCGTATGGCCCGTAAACGGATCGGGTGAGCCTTGGAACAAGTCAATGGTTGTAGCGTATAGGTCATAGTTGCCCGCCGACGGTACGTTGAGAGTGAACGGCATCGTGCATGGGGCCGTCGAGCAGGGTACGGAAAGCGGTGCAGGCAACGCGCTCACGAGATTGTTGGTGCCAGCCTCTTCGGCGAAAACCTGGATGTTGGCGGCTGTCCCTGGCGGGACCGGACTTCCAAGTTGGACAGTTCCTGCGATGTATGTGGTACCAAGCACAAAGCTGCACGTTTTGCCGTCGGGACTGTCCGGGCAGGTCACCGTGCCGCTGTTAGTTACGTCGAGCGGAGTGGTGATGGTCTGGTACCCGGAGGCCGAAATACGCAAGGCATAGGTGCCGTTGTTGGCAACCGGGACGGCGTTGAAGGGAGGTTCGGCCGCGAGGTTGCCCGGCATCGGATAGACTCCGCGCTCGTCGGTCGAGGCGGTTGCCACCACTACGCAGTCGGAAGGCGTCGGGCTGGCGCTGCAGTTCTTACTACTGGCAGATTCCACAATGGCGAGGGTGGCGCCCGGGATCACTGCCTTGGTGCAGGCGTCCGAAATCGTTCCCGACACCGAGCCCGTGAATTTGGTGGTGACTTCAAAGCTTAGCGGCGAGGCCGCAATTCCGCGCGAAACCGTCACCGCGCTTGCCACGTCATAGCTCGTGTCACTACCCCATGCGTAAACGTCATAGTTCGTTCCGCTCGGCGAGGCAGAGGCAGGTAGCTGGAAGCTGAAGTTATGGTTAACGACTTGCGCCGTGGCGACCACCGTGCTGGTCCCCGAGAGCTCCGCGGTAACCTTTTCCTGGGTGGCCACGCTGCCGCCTACGGTGCCGCTCACCAGCCCCATAAGTTCGTTGACCTGCGATGCGTTGTTTGGAACGACACTGATCGAAGGTGAGAACGTGTAACTGCCGGTGTTCGAAGACGGAGGTGACGGGACCCCCGGATTGAAATCGATAACCAGCGTTGTGAGTCCACCCTTGGATACCGGCACGGGCGTGAGAACGGCGAGCGGCGATGGCGAGGCCTGGACGAAGCTCATCCCATAGCTGATGC
>JAJYVB010000083.1 GCA_021792265.1 Deltaproteobacteria bacterium
AGCTTGAATGGCATAAGACGCCGCAGTTCGACGACGCCGACCTCGAGCTCGAGCTGCGTCCGATTATCGAGAAGGACATTGGGCGGTTTTCACTGGTCGCCAACCCGATCTTTGAGAAAGTTCTGGTCGGCACCGGCATCAATCAGGGCTTCGAATTCGGCTACTCAACCGGGGCCTATTACCGTTGGATGCGCTACCTGTCGCCCGGCGTCGAGTTCTACGGCGGCGCCGGCCTAATCGACGACACCGATCCGCTCGCCCAGCAACAGCATTACGTGTTTGCCGTCGCGTGGGGCGAACTGCCCCATGGTGTCGAGTACAACCTTGGTCCTGGGTTTGGGCTCACTCGCGGCTCCGACCACGTAATCATGAAATTCAACCTGGAGATGGAACGCTTCGTGGGCGCCCTGTTCGCACCCTCGGAATCGTCAAGCTGGTTCTTTTGAGCTATTGGCCGGCGCCACCGCGCTGCCACCCTCACGTTGCGGCCCGGGGATCGCGCCCTGCCTTTTGTCCGACCATGCAGATGCTGCGCAGGCCGAGATGGCTCCATAGCAGCTTGATGCCGAGCGCCGAAAGCGCTCGCTCTGCTGCAACCTTGAAGCCCGCGCCGACCATCGGGGGCCAGTTGAACAGGGGCGCCTTGAAGTTGCCGAACCCGGCCCGCGCCATCCGCTGCCGAAGCTCAGCGTACGACATCATGCACAGGTGAAAGTCGCGGTCCTGATGATGGCCGAGGCGATTCGGGCACCAGACCAGGTAGTGGCCGCCCGGCCGGAGCACCCGCCAGACTTCCGCCAGATGCACGTCGACGTCGTCGGGATGGAGATGCTCGACCATCGAGCTGCTCACCGCCCAGTCGAAGCTCCCCGACCGAAAACCAAGGCTGATGGCGTTCATCGCAGAAAATTCAACCTGCCGGCCGGCGCCACCCCCGTCCGAGCAGCCGCCATACCGGTGCGCAATACTCGCTCGGCTGAGCGAAACGTCAACCCCGACAGTCGAGCGTGCCAGGTCGCCGAGCGCGTGCGTCAGGTCGCCAAGACCGCAACCGATCTCGAGGATAGCCCCGTGTCCGGGCCCGATGATGCGCCTGTAAAGGGCGATTCGGCGCTTGCGCCTGGGCTTTGACAGCACGTCGTCGAGAGCCCGTGCCGCGGCGCGCGCGTCAGCCGCGTAAAGCTCTTGATAGAGCCTGCGCCGGTCCGTTGCGGCGGCCTGCAGGATGCGCCGATACGGATTCTTTTCAGCCCCCACCTAAGCCTTTCTCTCTGCCGGACACGATCTCGGCCTTCCTGCACACTGACGCGGAGCTAACGCCGGACCGCTTGAGCCGCGCGGCTCCGGGCCGTTAAGCTCTGCCCGAGGATTCGTGGAAGAATTCGAGGTAAGACCCGTCCTTCATGCTCTTTCGGCGCGCCTGGCGCCTCCCGGGTCGAAGAGTATCACCAACCGGGCGATGATACTCGCGGCGCTTGCGCCAGGAGAGTCGATGATCGAGGGCGCGCTCGCCAGTGACGATACCCGTTACCTGGCAGAAGCGCTCCGTGCTCTGGGCTTGCGGCTCGAAGTTGACGAAGCGCACGGACGGATTGCGGTCGAAGGCCACGGCGGAAAGATCCCGGCAAAGAGCGCGGAGCTTTTCGTTGGCAACGCAGGTACGGCGATGCGCTTCCTTGCAGGCATGCTGATGCTGTCGCAGGGCCGGTTTCGGCTGGACGGCAGTCCGCGAATGAGGGAGCGTCCGATGGGTGGTCTGCTCGAAGCGCTGGTCAGCCTCGGTGTCGATGCGCGCAGTGAACGGGGCAACGGATGCCCTCCGGTCACTATTGACACGCAGGCATCAGGCCCAGCCGTGGGCGGTGAAACAGAAGTCCCTGCCACGATTTCGTCGCAGTTCGTCTCTGCGCTCCTCATGCCGGCGCCGCTTTTGCCTCGGGGCCTGACCATTCGGCTTAGCGGATCGCCGGTCGCCCGGCCGTTCATCACTATGACGCTGCGGATGATGGCCCAGTGGAACGCTCTCAGCCATCAACCCGACCCGGCAACCATCGTAATTCCCGGTGCACAGTCCTACGCGCCGCAAAGCTACCGCGTCGAGCCCGACGCTACCGCCGCGACCTATTTTTGGGCAACCGCGGCACTGGTCGGCGGCCGGGTCGAGGTCTCCGGCCTTAGCCGCGAATCGGTGCAGGGTGATGTCGCTTTCGCCGGCGTCCTCGAGCAAATGGGCGCGCAGGTGAAATGGGGGCCGGACTTCATCGCCGTAAGCCGCGAGGGAAGGGCGCTTCGCGGCGTGGACGTTGCGATGGACACGATGCCGGACACGGTTGCGACGCTCGCGGCTATTGCGTCCTTTGCCGAATCGCCCACGCGAATTCGCGGCGTTGGGTTTATCCGCCATCACGAGAGCGATCGCTTGCGCGCCTTGGCAACCGAGCTGAGGCGCCTCGGCGGCGACGTGGAAGAATTCGATGATGGCCTCCTGATCAGGCCGGCGGCGCTGCATGGCGCCTCTGTCGAAACCTACGAAGACCATCGTATTGCGATGGCGTTTTCACTGGTCGGGCTCAAAATCGAGGGCGTGCGAATCAAAAATCCAGGCTGCGTGGCCAAGACGTTTCCCGACTTCTTCACCCGCCTCGCGTCGCTCGCCGCTTAGCCGTCCCCGCTCCAAACGTTTCCGGCTGCCGCTGTGCATCCATAATTGGCGTCGTGACCGACCCATCCTGTGCCGCGCCCGTTGGCGCGTTTGACTTATTCCGTGCCAACGTAGTAGCGATGGAGCCTAGGGTCGGTCTGAGTGATCGCCGCAATGGCGACCAGAGAAACGCTTTATTTATAGCCTGGAGGTGAATTTATGTCTCGCGAGAGGCTTACACCTATGGTTCTGACTCTGGGGTTCGCTTTTTTGGTTGCGTTCGGTCCTGGGGCTTCCCCAACGCTTGCCTCGCTCACCAACTGCACGGTCTCGGGAGTCCAGAGCGCTGCCCCAACGGGCGTTACGATAACTTCGGCAACGGACGTGCCGGCCGCATCACCAAATCCCGAGTACTGCGACGTCCTGGGCTCGCTGACCACCACCGGTTTCGGAGCTCCCGACGGCCTGGCGAACTTCGAGGAATACCTGCCGGCCAACTGGAACAACAAGTTCTTGTATTTCGGATGCGGCGGTTTGTGCGGCAGCATCTCGTTGCCATCGGCGGCCTCTAGCCAGGGCAGTGAAGCGCTGACCAAAGGGTATGCAATGGTGGCCACGGACGACGGCCACTCGGCCAGCAACCCGACTTGGGGGTTTACTCCCAACGCGAATCCGGCGTTGCCCGGAACGCCCAATGAAGCGGCGCTGGTCGATTTCTTTTTCCGTTCGGAGCATGAAGTGGCCGTTGCGGCCAAAACGCTGGCCGAGAACTTTTTCAGCGGCACTATAGTGCGCAGTTACTATTCGGGATGCTCCGACGGGGGGCGCGAGGGGCTGGTCGAGGCGTACCGCTTCCCCGAGGACTACGACGGCATGATCGTAGGCGACCCCTATCAGACTCAGCGCGACGAACTCCTGCACGTCGACGCATACGCGGCGTTCAACAAGCCGCCTAATCCCTCGCTGCCGATACCACAGAGTCTGCTGAGCGTCGTCGACCAGGCGGTGTACGCCGAATGCGACGGCATCGACGGCGTCGTTGACGGGCTCATCCAGGACCCGCTGCGCTGCAACTTCGATCCGCAGACCCTGCTCTGCCAAAACGGCAACACGAGCAACTGCCTGACGCAGGCCGAGATCAATGCGCTCAAAACTTACTGGTCGCCGATGGTGACTCAGGAGGGGCAGATGGTGCTGCCGGGATGGCCGGTGAGCGACATCTCGCCGCCGCCAACCGAACCGTTCTCCTTCACGGTTCTTTACGACACGCCCAGCGTCTTTTTCATAGCGGCCCAGACGCTCATCCAGGAGGTGTACTTCACCACGTCCTTCGTCGCCGAGAACTACCCGATCTCCGGCGGCGTCGTCAACGACGCGGCGCTGGAGCTTTTCGACCAGCGCACTTGGGCAGCCGGCGAAGTTGACCCGAAGAATCTCGCGACTTTTCTTGGCGAGGGCCGCAAGCTCCTGATGTACGACGGCTTCAGCGATCAGGGGCTGCCGGGGTACCAGACGATAATGTTCTACGAGGACCTGGCCGGCATCGACACCGCCAGCAACGATAACAACGGCCACCATCTGGGCGGCCTGTATAAGCTCCGGGACCAGGCGCGGTACTTCCTGGTGCCGGGGATGGAGCACTGCGGCGGCGGACCGGGCCCCAACGTGTTCGACACGCTCGTGCCGCTGGAGAACTGGGTTGAAAGCGGCATCGCTCCCGACTCGATAATCGCGAGCCACTATGTTGACGACAACCCGAGCAACAGCGTAGACCGGACGATGCCGCTCTGCCCGTTCCCGGAGCAGGCGCAGTACAACGGCACCGGCAACGTCAATCAGGCGTCGAGCTGGAGCTGCCAGCCGAATGACAAGACCCTGCTCAAGCTCGGCCAAAACGGAATCCAGGCCGGTTTCAAGCTGGACCGCGACCTGTTGCAGAGCCAATTTTTTGGGTCGGAAGAGCATGGTCACGGCAACGGTCACGGGAATGGAAACGGACATTCCCACTGAAGTCGCGCTTTGATCGAGCCGATAAAGGCGGGCCGCACCGCAAGGCGCGGCCCGCCTTGCGTACCCTGTGCCACGCTGTAGTGCCAGTGCCTATTCCTTCTGCCTCGGCGACAGCAGCGGTGAGTGCGTGTCGGGCGCACTTCCGACGGGGTTTCCGGTTTTTTCACATTATTTCCGAATTCTTCGTTTTTTTTGGTGTCCGAACCTGCTACGCAAGCTAGGACACTGGCTTTATGCGCGCGCTTTGGATTGGATTGGTTAGCCTATGGCCAAGCCTTCGATTCTAATCGGCGACGCCAACGATTCGCCCCAGTTCGCTTATCAATACAAGGATTACAACGGCTTCGCCCTTTTCTACGCACGTCAGCCGCGCCGGCTCTGCGTACGCCACCATGACCGGCGCCTCCAGGTTTCGATTAGTTTCAGCCCCGCCGCCGTTAGGCTCAGGCTCCGCGACGTGAGCGAACGGACCAATTCGCCGAGCCGCGCCGGTACTGGCGACCACGTTTCCGTGTTCCCGTCAGGGCAACCTTATACGGCGCAATGGCTTCGCAACGCTGATCTGGTGAACGTCTATCTCGAGCCGAGTTTCGTCGTTCGCGCAGCCTACGAAAGCGTCCGCTGCCGCGTGGTCAGCATCGCGGGCCGCTACCTGGTGCGCGACCAGTTTGTCCAGATGCTTGGTAGGTCGCTGCGTGCGGAGTTCACGGACGGCCCGCCGAACCTGCTCTATGCCGAGTCGATCGCGACCGTGCTCGCCGTTCACCTGGTGCGCAACTACGCGGGCTCTGCGGCGATGGCTCCCGACCCCAGCGCCACGCTCAGCCCGTACTGGCTTCGCAGGGCTATCGACTATATCGAAGCTCATCTCGCCACCGACATTTCGCTGAGTGCGATCGCAGCCGAAGTCCGGATGAGCCCGCATTACTTTTCCGAAGTGTTTCGCAACAGCACCAGCTTCTCGCCCCATCGCTACGTCACCCATCGGCGCATCGAGCGGGCCAAGCAGATGCTGGCCGAACGCGATCGCAAGCTCGGCGAGATTGCTGCGGCGCTCGGATTCGCAACACACAGCCGCTTTACGGAAGTGTTTACCCGGTGGGTCGGAACGACGCCGCGGGAGTATCGGAATTTTCTGTAGGAAACGGCATTTGGAGGAAGCCATGAACGGACCGCTTCGGAAGGCGCATTGTGAGCGTCGCGAAACATCCAAACCGGCGCTGCGGATGGCCGCAATTCTGACGGTCGCACTGCTGGCGTCCCTGGCGCTGGGCGCCGCACGCGCCGCTGCCGATGCCGGCATCCCGCCGGCGGTTTCGTGCTCGAGCTTGACCGGCCTGTCGCTGCCTAACACCCAGATCATCAGCGCAACCGAGTCGACAACGCCGGTCGCCCATTGCAACGTGATCGGCGTCATCGACAAGCGCGTCAGCACGCAGGATCCCGACGGCTTCACGTACGGTATCGGCTTCGAACTCAACCTTCCGGACGACTGGATCGGCCGGTTCGAAATGATGGGCGGTGGCGGCACCGACGGTTCTCTGCAAAACCCGCTGGGCAGCGCCGGCACGGAGTTAAGCGAAGGCTGGGCGGTCGCTAGCGACGACGGCGGCCACGAGGACGCGCCCGGAAATCCTGCACTTGGCTGGACCGACGACGATCCCAATGCTGGCGGAACGGCACACTTCGGTATCGACGAGCAGGCGCGCATCGATTACGGCTACAACGGCATCGACCAGACCACCCTTATATCCAAGCAGATCATCGCGGGCTACTACGGCAGCGGTCCGAAGTACTCTTATCTTTGGGGATGCTCAAACGGCGGGCGCGACGGGATGGTCGCTTCGCAGCGATTCCCCGACTACTTTGACGGAATAGTCTCCGGCAATCCGGGTTTCGACCTGCCGCGCGCTGCTGTGACGGAGGCGTGGAACGAGCAACAGCTTGCGCCGCTGGCGACCAGGACGGACGTGAACGGCCAGCCTTACCTGCCGCCGACTTTCCCGCCGCAGGATCTCGAGGTCGCGTCAGCCGCTATTTTGAGCGCCTGCGACGGCTTGGACGGCCTCGTTGACGGGATCATCGACAATTACACGGCCTGCACAGACGACGTGGTATTCCCAGCGCTGGACGCCTTTACGTGCAGCCCCGGAGGCGCTCATGGCAATACGCCGCACGGTGGTACCTGCCTCACCGCGGCACAGGTCACCGCGCTTAAGGGGATTTACGCCGGACCCACGAATTCACACGGCAAACCGCTGTATTCCAGTTGGTATTGGGACGCCGGCATTTGGGATCCGCCCTCGGCCTTTGGCGCCGGTTTCGGCGCTTGGAATGTGTCGTTTTTCGGGCCGCCCAACGTCAATACCGCCATCAATCTCACTCTCGGAGCCGGCGCAATACCGATGATTTTCACGACCCCGCCAGTTGTCACTCCGGTTGCCGGACCCAACGGGCAGGAAGCGTTTGTCTTTAGCTACAACTTCGACACCGACGCGCCCAAGATCTTCGCGACTGCACCCGGCTATCCCGAGAGCTCGATGGATTTCATGACCGCAATCCAGTTCATGGACGGCAAGCGCGTCGATCTGCGCCCGTTCAATGATCATGGCGGCAAGATGATCATCTACGATTCGATTAACGATGGCATCTTCTCGGCGGTCGACCTTGTGAACTGGTACAACTCGATTCACGGCGTCCATGCCGGCGACACGCAGAGCTTTGTCCGGCTGTTCCTCATCCCGAACATGGCGCATTGCGGCGGGGGTCCGGCAACCAACAGCTTCAGTGCCAATATGCTCTCCGCGATTACCAGTTGGGTTGAGGACGGCCAGGCGCCCAACGAGATTATTGCTGCCAATACGAATACCAGTTCTCCCTTCCCAAGCGGCGGCATCTTCGATCCGCGCGTCGCGGAGAACTTCCCGACGGATGGCACGCGCCCGATCTGCTCATATCCAGAGCAGACTCGTTACGTTGGCAGCGGCGCGGCCAACGACGCGGCTAACTTCACCTGCGTCGAACCACCGGCAGCAAAGAGTCACCACCCGGTAAGAACCCGCTAAGGCAGTTCGCCAGGTTCAGGTCAGCGTCCCGGTTGTTTTACAGCAATCGGGGCGCTGCCAACCGGTGCGGGCGGACCACCGCCGCAGGAAGCTGAAAAATCTCGCTAGAAAGTTCTGATAGGAATCGGCGCCCGACAGCCCGCTATGATGCGTCGGCTGTCCGGCTCAGTTCCGACGCCTGGATACGGGCGCGCACTAGCCGCGCGGCCTGCTCGGCCTCGCTGAAATCGGGCTCGTAAGAGCTGAGCTGGGCCAGGCGCCGTTCGGCAGCTTCGGCCTCGTGCGCCAGCGCCGTCTCGTCCTCTACGACCGGCACGATGGCCTCCGTGGCTAGGATAACCATCGCGCCGCCCCTGACCTCGGCGAACCCGCCGGCAACGACGTAGCGTTCGTCGGTGCCGTTGTCCGTACCGGTTATCTCGAGTAAGCCCGGGACGAGCGGCGTGATGAAATCGGTGTGATTCGCCAGGACACCGAACTGGCCGAGCGTGCCCCATGCCGTAACCTGCTCGGCGGTGCCTTCGAAAACGGTACCGGTCGGGGTGACGAGCCGTACTGGGAAGCGCTGCGCCATGGTGAATTATCTCCGTCTGATTTAGCGGGCCTCGCCGCGGGCCAGCCGTTCAGCCTTTTTGCGGGCGTCGTCGATTGTGCCCACCAGGTAAAAGGCCTGCTCGGGCAGATCGTCGCACTTGCCGTCCAGGATCTCGCGAAAGCCGCGCACCGTTTCCTCGCGCGGCACGTAAACGCCAGGGATGCTGGTGAACGGCTCCGCCACGTGCATCGCCTGCGATAAAAACCTTTCGATGCGGCGGGCGCGCGCCACGACCAGCTTGTCCTCGGCGGACAGCTCGTCCATGCCAAGGATGGCGATGATGTCCTGCAGGTCCTTGTAACGCTGAAGAATCGCCTGGACGCGGCGGGCGACGTCGTAGTGATCCTGCCCGACGACTTGCGGGTCGAGGATGCGCGAGCTCGAGGCGAGCGGGTCGACTGCCGGGAAGATCGCCTTTTCGAAGATCTTGCGGTCGAGCGCGGTTATCGCGTCAAGATGCGAGAAGGTCGTCGCCGGTGCCGGGTCGGTGTAGTCGTCGGCCGGCACGAAGATCGCCTGCACCGACGTGATCGCGCCCTTGCGGGTGGTGGTGATCCGTTCTTCAAGTTCGCCCATGTCAGTGCCGAGCGTAGGCTGATACCCGACCGCGCTCGGCATCCGGCCCAGCAGGGCGGAAACCTCTGAGTTGGCTTGTACGAAACGGAAAATGTTGTCGATGAAAAGGAGCACGTCGCGTCCTTCCTCGTCGCGGAAGTACTCGGCGACCGTAACTCCGGTCAAGCCCACGCGGGCGCGCGCTCCGGGTGGCTCGTTCATCTGTCCGTAAACCAGCGCTGTCTTTGACAGGACTCCGGACTCTTTGAGCTCACGGTAAAGGTCGTTGCCCTCGCGCGAACGCTCTCCAACACCGGCAAAGACCGAGACACCGCCGTGTTCCTTGGCGACGTTGTTGATGAGCTCCATGATGGTGACGGTTTTGCCCACGCCTGCGCCCCCGAAGAGCCCGATCTTGCCGCCACGCGCGTACGGACAGACGAGGTCGATGACCTTGATGCCGGTCTCCAGGATCTCGACCTCGATGCCCTGGTCGGCAAACGCCGGGGCCTCGCGATGGATAGGCGACCGCTGCTGCGCCTCGATTGGCCCGGCGTCATCCACCGGTTCGCCGATTACGTTCATCAGGCGGCCCAGGGTGACGGGTCCGACCGGTACTGCAATCGGCGCGCCGCTGTCCATCACCTCCATCCCACGCACCAGCCCGTCGGTGGTGTCCATCGCGATGCATCGCACGGTGCGTTCACCAAGATGCTGAGCGACCTCGAGCACGAGGTTCCACGGCTGATCGCTGATAGCCGGGTTGCTGACCCGCAGGGCGTTCAGAATTGGCGCTGGAGATCCGTTGAGAAACTCGACGTCCACCACGTTGCCAAGCACCTGGCTGACCCGACCTTGGGCCTGACCGTCCATAACCACGATTTTATGCCTCTACCAGTGAAGTTGCGCGCCCTCAGGCGTTAAGCGCTTCGGCCCCGCCAACGATATCCATCAGCTCCCTGGTGATGGTTGCCTGGCGGGCCCGGTTCATTTCAAGAGTAAGCCGCCCGATCATTTCGGCGGCGTTGCTGGTTGCCGAGTCCATCGCCGTCATCCGCGCTCCATGCTCGCTTGCCTCGGCTTCGAGCAGGCCGTGCAGTATCGCCGCTTCGACATAGCTCTGCGTCACCAGCGGAACGAGTTCGCCGAATCCGGGTTCGATCAGGTACTGAGCAGCGCCCACGCGAGGCTCTTCCTCGCGTCCCGGCGGCGGCTTGGGCGGGCTCAGCGGGAGCAGCCGCTCATAGGTGGGGCGCTGCGAAAGCGCCGAACGGAAACTGCTGTAGACCATCCCAGCCTCGACCACCTCGCCCCAACGAAAATCGTTCACTACCTGGCGCGCGAGATCCCGCGCCAGCGTGTAAGTTGCGAGCCGCGGCGTGTTGTTTATCCGGTCGCCAGCCAAAGGCGCTCTCGTTCGGCGAAAATAATCGAGCGCTTTGCGGCCGACGGCGAAGAGCCGCACTTCCAAATGATCGCCCCGCACGCGCGCGGCTTCCTCCTCAGCCCGCCGCAGCAGGTTGGCGTTATAACCGCCGCACAGGCCGCGATCGGATGCCACCACCACCAGCAGCGCGGCGCGGCGCGCCTCTTCGCGAGGCGCGGTTGCTTCGGTCTCGCCGCTCAGCACCGAGGCGGCGACCCGCGCCAGCGCGTCATGGTAGGGGCGAGCGGCAACGAGCGCGTCCTGGGCGCGGCGCAAGCGCGCCGCCGCTACCAGCTTCATGGCGCGTGTTATCTGCTGCGTCGAGCGGACCGAGGCAATCCGCCGGCGTATCGCCTTGAGCGAAGCCATCGCCTAACGCTTCACCCGTTACCGGCTTTGCGCCGCCCCGTCGCTGCCCGCCTGGGCAGCGAACAGCGCGCTGAATTCGTCGAGCGCTGCCTTGAGCTTGCCGCGCAGCTCGTCGCTTATCTGGCGCTGGACACGAATCTCCTCGAGCAGCGCCGGATACTTGGAATCGAACATCGCGTACAGCTCGAGCTCGAAGGGCTTAACCTGGCGCACTTCCAGCTTGTCGAAGTAGCCCTCGTTGCCCGCGAAGACGATCAGCACTTCCTTCTCCATCGGGAGCGGCTCGTACTGGTTCTGCTTGAGCATCTCCGTCAGCCGTTCACCGCGATGGAGCATGCGCTGGCTCGCCGGATCGAGTTCGGAACCAAACTGCGCAAAGGCCGCCATCTCGCGATACTGCGCGAGGTCGAGCTTGAGGGTTCCGCCCACCTGTTTCATCGCGCGCACCGCGGCCGAGAACCCCACGCGCGAGACCGACAGGCCGACGTTCACCGCAGGCCGGATGCCCGAGTAGAACAGGTCCGCGTCGAGCACGATCTGGCCGTCGGTAATCGAGATCACGTTGGTCGGGACGTAGGCCGAAACGTCACCCGCTTGGGTCTCAATGATCGGCAGCGCGGTGAGCGACCCGCCACCCGCCTCTTCGCTCATCTTGGCGGCGCGTTCGAGCAGGCGCGAATGCAGGTAGAAAACGTCGCCCGGGTAGGCCTCGCGGCCCGGAGGACGGCGCAGCAGCAGAGAGAGCTGGCGGTAAGCCTGTGCGTGCTTGCTGAGATCGTCGTAGACCAGCAGCGCATGGCGCCCGCTGTCGCGGAAGTACTCGCCCATCGTGCATCCGCTGTAAGGCGAGATGAACTGCAGCGGAGCCGACTCAGAGGCGGTTGCCGCAACCACCGTGGTGTACTCCATGGCGCCTGAGCGGCGCAATTTTTCGACCACTTGCGCCACCGTCGAGCGCTTCTGCCCGATAGCGACGTAGAAGCAGTGCACGTCCTGTCCGCGCTGGTTGATTATGGTGTCGATCGCGACGGCGGTCTTGCCGGTCTGGCGGTCGCCGATGATGAGCTCGCGCTGCCCGCGCCCAATCTGCAGCATCGAGTCGAT
>JAJYVB010000084.1 GCA_021792265.1 Deltaproteobacteria bacterium
GGCTCTGGCCAAGCGCCGAGCGGGCGCTCAACTGGATCGAACGTGGGCGCGATCGTGACGGGGACCTTTACGTGGACTACGTGCGCGAAACCCCGCACGGCCTCGCCAACCAGGGTTGGAAGGACTCCTTCGACGCAGTTTCCCATGCCGATGGCTCCCTTGCGAAACCGCCGATTGCGCTCTGCGAAGTCCAGGGCTACGTCTACGCCGCCTATGCTTCGATGACCGACGTGGCAAAGCGACTCGGACGCGAAGACGCAGCAACCCGGCTCAACGGGCGCGCAGAAGCACTGCGATCAGCCTTCTGCCGGGATTTCTGGCTTGAGCGAGAACGCACGGTTGCACTGGCCCTGGACGCAGACAAAAGCCCCTGCCGTGTGATGACTTCGAATGCCGGGCATTGCCTCGCCACCGGGCTGCTCGACTCTGGCCAGGCAGAAGCGCTGGCTGAGCGCCTGACGAGTGCCGACATGTTCACGGGATGGGGCGTGAGAACCTTAAGCGCCGCCGAACAACGCTATAATCCAATGAGTTATCATAACGGGTCCGTGTGGCCGCACGACAATGCTGTCGTCGCGGCTGGACTCGCACGGCTTGAGGGCCGGCGCGGAGTGGTCCATATCCTTGAGGGGCTGCTGCAAGCCGCCAGCCAACTCAAAACGGGGAGCCTCCCGGAGCTTTTCTGCGGATTCCCGCGCGACAAATGGCTGGGACCGGTGCCTTATCCCGTCGCCTGTCATCCGCAAGCCTGGTCTGCGGCGGGTATCTTCATGATTGTCCAGGCGATGCTGGGAATCGAAGTAATGGGGTTTGAGCGCCGACTCACAATTGATTCGCCAGTGTTGCCGGAGTGGCTCGATTGGATCAAGATCGAGAACCTAAAAGTAGCCGACGGTTCGGTGTCTCTTCTAGTCCGGCGCACGCCTGAAGTACCCGCTATCGAGATTCTCGAAAAACACGGCGCGGTCAGGGTCGAGTTGAAATAGGCTTGCGGTGCCCGCAAGCGGCCTCGAAGCGGTAGTGTCTGTTGAGCGCTTGCGCCCTCCTGCGGTTTCCTCGCCTCCGCACGCGTCGCTAACCTCGCCAGTTTCGCGGCCCCAACCTGCGAAACGCCGGGCGACGGTAACAGACTATCGTCCGTAGGTGCCGCCTGAGCCAAGCAGTTCAGCCGAAGGCGAAAAGCGCCAAACGCTTTGAGTCCGACATTAGCTAGTATTAGTCAATAAAGCCCAATTCTGCCACTTGATGATATTTCGATCGTCAAGTCTTTAACAAATTCCTTTGTTCGTTTTCGCTTCAATGGAAAAATAGCGAGCGCTTTGATCATCGCCGAGCATTGGTCGCCGGTACTTAAGCGGCCAGTTGGCACGACGATGCTCACGCGCAGACCGGTTGTTCCGCGATTTCTTGGCTGACCTCTATGAGGTAATTGGGCTCGGCAACGGGAGGGCGGACGCTCGTCAATATGAACGGGGCCTCAAAGTGCCTGAAAATAAAAACAGTCTCATAAACTCTATGGTTCGCTCTCCACGGGCCTCAGTCGGACCAGCTTCACCTCGTCGCCAGAGACTGCGTGAGAAACAAACAGACAAAGGCGTCCTGCGTTTCGATGGCACTTCGTCAAACAGGCTGCGAACGTGAGACACCAAACGTTTGAGGGCCCTTGTCACTAATGACCGCCTCGGGAAGCGACCATGAAACTGCTCACGTGCGGACGGTACGGATAGCATCCGCAGAGCCGCCGTCCGAGCGGTATCGCGAGCGCTACGACCAAGGGGCCGAGATGCGCGAGTATCTCGGCGCGATCCGTGAGCGATGGCGTCTTATCGCCGCTTCAACGCTAGTCGCCGTGCTGGCGACATTGCTGGTCACGAAGTTCATTATGACGAAATGGTACCGGGCCGTGGCGATTATCCGGCCGGTCACTGTCGGCAGCGTCCAAAACAGACTGTCCGGGTTGTTGGGCGGCTTGGGCGGATTGGGAGGTGCCGGTGGTCTCGCCAACGGGCTGCTGAGCAACGAAGCTGCTAACCCGGCCAGTGAATATATTCCTGTGCTCGAAAGCTTCGATTTCACCACGCAACTTATCGCGGCGCACCGCCTCAAGCCTCATTTGCGAGAGAGCGAGTGGAGCTTGCTGGGTGGCTCGCGTGGTGACCCTGATTGGGTGCGGTACCGCGCGATGCGTAAGCGGTTTGACTGCGAATTCTCGATTCAGACCGGCAACCTGACGCTTCACTATCAGGACCCGAATCGCGCCATGGCGGGCATGGTGCTGAGCTATTATATTTCGGATTTGCGCGAGCTTCTGCGTCACGAGGAGATTCATGACACCGCGGAGGCGATCGCGTCGCTTCGGGGGCAGATTCAACACACTGCTGATAATCTGTTGCAGACGCAGCTTTACGAGCTTCTGGCACGCCAGATTCAGCAGCAGAAGCTCGCCCAGGTGCAAGCAGATTTCGCGTTCAAAGTGCTTCAGGGTCCGACCGTCCCAGACAAACCGTATCGGCCGCAGGTTGTGCTTGACTGCATAGTGGCTGGGGCGCTGGTATCGATGCTCGCCGGTCTAGTAGCTGTGCTTAAACTGGAATCCGTATCCTCCGCCTAAACTACTGAGTCAACAGAATAGCTGAAAGGCACCGGCGGACGCGGCCCGGCAGCGATGCGCTTTCACAGTCAGGGCGGCAAGGCGGAGGAGTGGATCGCGAAGGGCAACCGGGGGTCTTCGTCTGTTGGCAGCCTGTTGAGAAACCCGAGATTTGGGCTCGGCAGAGAGGACGGCGCTCAATACCGTTGGAGAAAAGACCGGTTTCCTTCGTTTGGCTGTCACTCTCGATGAGAGATTACCGTGAGTGGAGCAGGGTGGTGAAATGCTTTTTCGACCACTTTGCTAAAGATCCGCGTCGCTGATGAACCCGCTCGAAAAACGATCCAATCCGGGTTGGTTTCTGCCTGAGCATCCATTGCGAAGTCTGCTCCAGGCAGTCAGCGGAAAAGAAGGTCTCTCCAGCAGGGATCGCTCGCTTGCGCGCGACGCGGTTTTGAATGTTGGCGGTGAAGTGGTTCCTCTTGCCGTCGCTTTCGTCGCGATGCCGTTCCTCATTGCTCGTCTGGGGACGCCGCGTTTTGGCATCTTAACCGTATTGTGGGCAATCTTTGGAAACCTCGCCGGCTTGGACCTGGGCCTTGGGGTTGCAGTTACCAAGGTTACGGCTGAAAAATTGGCGCGCGGAAAATACCGGGACGTGCCAGTCTTGTTCTGGACCGCGCTCGCTAGCGTGCTAACCTTTGGGGTCCTGCTGGCACTTGTACTCGTGTCGGTCGCCCCCTGGCTTATGACTCGAATGCCGCAGGTTCCCTATCACCTGCAGCGCGAATCAATTGGGGCATTGATGATACTGGCGGGCGGTGTACCGCTGGTTCTATCGCTCAACCTGCTACGCGGCTTTCTGGGTGCCTTCCGGCGCTTTGATGTAATCAATTTCGTACGAGCCGCGGGTGCGGTCCTCTATTACGGAGGACCAATGATCGCCAGCATGTATCGGCCCAGTTTGGTTGTCGTCAGTGCCGCGATGGTACTGGCTCGGGGGGTCGTTTGGGTTGTCTGGCTCGTTTACGCAATAAAGCTTCTGCCGACGCGGCCTCGGAGATGCGTGCGACGAAACGACATCGCCAAGTCTATATTTTCATTTGCCGGTTGGCTGGCCGTATACAATCTGGGGTCGACGTTGCTTTTTTATGGAGACCGCGTGCTTACTGCAGCCATGCTTCCTATTAGCGCTGTCGCATGGTACGGGACGGCGCAGGAGATAGCGACGCGGCTCTGGACGATTCCGGGAGCGGTCATACCGGTCTTGATCCCGGCATTTGCTGGCCAGCTTACCCAGGACAAAAGGCGTGCAGTTGCGGTCCTGAACCGATCCACGATGGCGCTCCTGTTTTTACTTACAGTTCCGATACTCGCTTCCCTAGTGTTTGCAAGACCGCTACTGAGCCTGTGGCTGGGTGCAAAAGTGGCAGAAAATGTAGCCGGACCGTTCCAGTGTTTCACAATCGCAATCCTGCTAGTCTATGCCGCCTCCGGTCCTTCGTTCGCCTTCGTTCAAGCTGCCAATCGGCCCGATCTTCTTGCGAAGGTCCGACTTGCTGTTCTATGTGGTTATATTCCTCTCCTCTGGGCATTGATTCATGCCGCAGGCCTGTGGGGTGCCGTGTGCGCCACCGCATGCAGGTTTGTCCTGGAAGCAATTGCATGGTTCGTCACGGCTGACCTGCTGGCGCGCCAGTCGCACAACGCTTCGGCCCTCCGCAGGTTCAGCCTTTACCTGGGCGGCACTCTGGCAGCGGCCGTAAGCGCGCTTCGCCTGCCGGCGCTCGAGTGCGCCTTCATACTTCTGACCTCGTGCGCGTTATTCTGCGGTTGGGCCGCTCACTCTCTGAAGGCACCAGCACAAATTAAGTAAGACGCGCCTGAGCGCCGCAATGCGGTTCCCGACTCGACCGACAATCTTGATGCATTTAATGTCCGAGGCAAGTGGCCTCACGAGCAAACTCGCCTTGTGTAGCTACCTCGTCAGGCGTGCCGTTGGGCAGCGGCGCGGTCCGGCTGATGCCTCAAGTAGACGCGAACGATGCATAAGATTCAAACAATGCTTGCTTTGTTTTGGAGAGCGCTCGGGCGAGCTTGGTTCCTACGTTGATGTGTTTGTCAATAAACACTACGAAGATTACGCCCAAGACGAAGCGAGAGCGGTAATACTTGATATAGGCGCAAACATCGGATTGTTTTCAATCAAAGAGGCGCAATGTAACAGTCAGGCTCGTATTTTCGCTTTCGAGCCCAACTCCTGTGCTTTCAGCCGGTTAGTTCGAAATCTTGCTCTTAACGGAATTGAAAATGTACTTGCGATCAACTGCGCAGTGTATTCCAAAAGCGGGAGACTTGCGCTGAAGGCGGGGGCAGCCACGGTCCTCGGTAAAGTGGAGGAGCCACCGAAGGGCGGCACCGGGGGCTCGACGGTGCCGGCGGTTACCGTGGATGAATTCTGTGCTGAGTCGCGCATAGAAGCGGTCACTTGCATGAAGATTGATGTGGAGGGCGCAGAAGTGGAAGTCCTGCGAGGCGCCCAATCGACGCTGCAAGGGACGAAATATGTCGCCGTGGAGTGCCATTCCCCGCAGCTTAGGAGGGCGACGACCGCGATACTCAGCCGATTCAACTTTGCGTTGTTGTCGGAGCGAAAGCTGGGTGACACTTGGGTTTTGAGATTTGCGCGGGCGACCGGGATTGCAGGCCCCACGTGAGTGAATTCGGCGTGCCATCGGGATGCTGATGAAGCTTATTCGTGGGGTTCGGCGGCTGATTACCGTGGGCCACTTTTACGGCGTGGCTGAGTACCGGAAGCTGGCAGATGAAATGGCGCGACTGGGGGGAAGTTCGTGGGAATTGCTGGTCGTGGCACCCAGCTTTGTGAACACCGCGGCGGACATGTGTCCGATTGCATTCGAGCAAAGGGCAGGGGGCGGGCATGCTGCAACCGAGGCGGTGAAATTGCATTTGAATCGTCGAATACACTTCATGTTCTACGGTGCGAAGTTGCGGAGGCTGCTGCGGGAGCGAGACTGGGACATTGTCTATGCTGTCGAGGAACCTTTCAATCTGTGTGGATGGCAGGTCGCGCTGACGGCTCCGAAGCGGGCAAAATTCGTTTTTCTGACGTTTCAGAATATCGCGAAAACATACCCGTTTCCTTATGGAGCGTTCGAGCGCTATTCAGTGTGTAGGAGCGCGGGATGGTTGGCGAGCGGAGAGACCGTGGCTCGTACGATGCTTGAGCGCGGTTACGGCGTGAAGCCCCACAAGATTGTGCCGCTGGGCGTCGACACCGACCGCTTCAGGCCCGACCGCGCAGTCGGGGCCGGAATCAGGGAGCGCCTGGGCTGGGCCGGAAAGGCGGACCCCGTCGTCGGGTACGTTGGCCGATTCGTCGAGGAGAAGGGCATAAATCTCCTGATGAGAGCGCTTAGCCATTGCACGACGCCCTGGCGCGCCCTGTTCGTCGGGTCCGGCCCCTTGGAAAGACAGTTGAGGCTCTGGGCGAAGGATCGAGGCGATCAGGTACGGATCGTGACTGGCGTACATCATTCGCAGGTTCCAGACTACCTCAATGCGATGGACGTACTGTGCGTTCCGAGCCAGAGCACCCGCCGCTGGCGGGAGCAGTTTGGCAGGGCGATCGTCGAGGCCTTCGCATGCGGTGTGCCGGTAATCGGCTCGGACAGTGGCGAAGTCCCCTATGTGATGCGAGGCGCAGGGATGGTGCTGGGCGAAAAGGATGAACCTGCCTGGGCTAACGGCATCGCAACCCTTTTAAGCAGCCCAGCGAAAAGATGCGAACTTGCACGCAACGGCCGCGACACGGCACTCTCCTACTATAGCTGGCCCACCGTCGCGGCGCGCCATCTCGAGTTTTTCGAGCAGCTCTCGTAAGTACCAACAATCAACCGGTGCGCAACGACGGGCGCCTGCTGGCCAGCGCTCGCTGCGGCAGCCGACAACGATGCGAGCTGGCGCGGCGCGACAGTCTACGCGCAGACCATCTTGGTCTTCGTGGCCAGTCCTTTTGCTCTTCTACTTCTTCTCGGCGCAAGCAGCGATTTGTATGCTAGACGATGGCAATTTCGCGTTGCCTTTTCTTCTCCTAACGGCAATTCAATGGCTGATCGTCCTGCATTTCTGCCGGGCCTTGGGGAAAGACACAATAACTAACCTTCCCGGGCTCATCGGGGCGTTCGCAATCGCGCTATTATACGGCGGAAAGGCAATCCTGTTCCTGGCCTGTCCAAAGCTGCTCTACCTTCCTCCGAATCTCACAACAGACTTGCCGCCCTCGAAGGATTCTTTCCTATCTGCGCTCTTTTTATCAACTTGCGCGCTGGCGTCGTTTTGCGCTGGTGGTTGCCTTTGGCGCGGCGTCCATCCGCGCGCCGCGGTGAATGATTCGGCGAGACCAAGTCGGTGCACACGCCCTGTTCTGCTGGCCGGGGCGGTGTGGGTGATAATCTATTCTCTATACATAAGGCATAACAATTATTTGATGGGCCGCTACGTCCTGTCTACTTACCATGTAAGGGGAGTTCTCCAGAATCTGGACGCTATCCTGGTGCCGACGCTTGCTCTTTCGGCGCTTGACGAGGGAAGCGCCAGCAAAAGCTATTGCTTAATTGGCGCCGGTGTCCTCATATTGTTTGCGCACTACATAATAGACGGGGCGCTGCTCGCCGCGTCGAAGGGATCTCTCGTCTACCTTGGCGCCTTGCTTTTAGCGTATTGGGTGATCACGGGCCGCGCGATGGGCTCGAAGCAAGCGATCGCCCTGTTCGCGTGTCTTGTGGGGACGGTTTTGTTTTACCCGGTTGTCGGCTGGTACCGGTGGGTGTCACTTACGCAGAACGGGCGCGGGCTAAGCGCGACGTTGTTGCTGGCCTGGCACGAAGCGAGGGGCAGACCTCACTGGTTGGCTCTGGAGATGATTCTTGGGAGGCTTACCGGATTCGACGTTCTTCTGGGTGTCGTAGAACGGCACATGCGCGCTCTTGGATTGCGTTGCGTGTTGGACGTTTTGCGAACGCGCGGTCTGAGCGGCATCGATGACTATATTACGGTCGTGGTCTTTGGTTTCCCGAGTAAGCTTAGCAGTGGCACGTATACGAGTTTGTCGCCGTCATTGGTCGGTTTCTTGGATGTCTGTTGGGGCTGCAGGGGAGTACTAGGTGGAATGGCGGTTATTGGTGGGGGCTTGCTGGGAATTTGGGACTATCTCTGGGATTCACGCCTGTTGGTGGCACGCGCGGCAGCAAGCGTATTCTGCGTTTTTGCGCTCGAGCTAATGGTGGACGGACCATTGGATTATTTTGTTTTCAGGGTGGCGCCGGCCTTTATCGCTTCTTGCGCGATCCTGGAGATTATGATGCGAGCGACTTGTTTTGTTGGACACGGAGAGGCGGGTCGCTAGCTGCCTAAACTTGGTGCGGTGAGGGACCTTGGCAGCGCGGAGAAGTTACAGGGCCTTGCGCCTTAAGTCGTTTGGTCTCGGGATTTTGGAGGGAGTCGTATCTGTCGGCGCACGCAGGGTGAGTGGCGGCGTGGCACGGTCTGGGCTTTTAAGCGGCGTTGTAGACGGCTGTTTGGCGCGGCGCGTGTTGATTATCAAGACCGGGGGAATGGGTGACGCAGTGTTGTTGAGAGGCGCGCTGGACGAGTGCGCGAGGCTCGACAGTGGCCGAGAGTTCGCGGTGTTGTGTGGACCGGGTAGCCGCGACGTTATGGGAATTGAGGCCAAGTATCGGCTTCATCATTTCGAGCCTGCCCAGGGACACTGGAGGAGTGCGTTGCGGGTTGTGAAGGAGGTGCGGGCTCAGAGGTACGACACGCTGGTAGATTGCGAACAGTTTTCGTTGTTATCAGCCATGTTTGGGGTAGCCTCGGGTATTCGCCGCCGCCTCGGCTTCGTGCCCTTGGGCGGCGCAGGGTCTCGAGCGCGGTTCTTCGCGGGCGGTGTGCCCTTTGATGCCAGGCGCTCGATGTATGGGAACTTTGTGAGGCTACTCAGACTGATCGAGCCAGGACTTGCCGAGGATTTCTCGCCGCGGCCTATTGATATTGGGCAGGATGCGGTTGCGGCTGTGCAGCGCTGGTGGGAGGAACGGGTGCCGAGGGAAGCCCCGTATGTTGTCGCACTGCATCTGGGAACGGGACCGATGGCTTACAAGCAGTGGCCTATAGCGCGCTTTGCCGCTCTGGCAGCGGAGATTTGCCGCCGGGCACCGGGGGCGGTGATTATCCTGACCGGGACGGGGTCCGACTCGAACGCGGTGCGTGGGTTTTGCAACACGTTCGACGGACTTGCCGTGAACGCTACGAGTCTCGGTTCAGTAGCCGAGACGGCAGCGCTTCTTCATCGTTGTGACTTGCTGGTCACGAATGATACTGGAGTCATGCATCTCGGAGCGTCTGTAGGTACGCCCACGGTGGGCCTGTTCGGGGCCACATCTCCCATCCAGTGGGGCCCTTTGGGAAAACAGAGTACCTACGTCTTTCGACCGCGGGTTCTCTGCAGTCCTTGCGTAAACACCTACTCAGCGACGAGGCCGCAGCGTTGCACGAATGCGGTTCAAGGTGAGTGTATGAGGGCAATTGAGGTCGAGGACGTGCTATCAGCGGCTCGACGAATAGTTCGCGGCGGATGGCTGTACTGAGCAAGGGGCGTCCGGTTCAGGTCTGCATGAAACGCAGTGGTACTTGATCGGTGAGCAGCTCATTAAGCCGCAAATCGCAGCTCCTCCAGGTCAACAAAGCATATTTTCCGCATCTTGGCGGCGTGGAGAGCATCGTCGGCCAGGTTGCAGAAGGCCTTAACGGCCGCAATCGTTTCACAGTCGAGGTTTTGGCCTGCAGCTACGCCTGGAACTCCTGCGAAGAATCCGTGAACGGCGTGACTGTCGAGCGGGCGGCGACGTTCGGCCAGCTCCTGCGTATGCCCTTATCGGTCGATTTTTTTCCCCGCTTTCGCCGTTTAGCGGTGAAAGCGGATATTATCCTTCTACATCATCCATTTCCGCTGGGCTTCGCGGCTGCGCGACTGATGGCCCGCGATCGTCCGCTTCTGGTGTGGTATCACTCCGATATAGTTCGTCAGCGGATAAGCGCGGCCGTGGCGGCGCCTCTGTGGAAGAGCGTTCTGTGTGCGGCCCGGCGGATTTTCGTTTCCAGCCGCCGCCTGCTGGCCAGTTCGCCGGTCTTGCGGCCGTTCGTGCAGAAATGCGCGGTCGTTCCTTTCGGCGTGGATTTCCGGCGCTTCGATTCGACGCCATCCGTTGCGCGCGCCGCGGCCGCAATCAGGGCTCGATACGGCAGACCACTGCTACTTACGGTCGGGCGGCTCGTCTACTACAAAGGCTTCGAGTTTCTTATCGGCGCGATGCGGGGTTTGAACGCGAGTCTTCTGATCGTCGGCACCGGCCCGTTGGAGCGCAAGTTAATTGGGCTGGCGGGCCGGTTAGGAGTTGCCGGGCGGGTGCATATTATCCCACCGGCAGCCGACCTTTTGCCTTACTACCATGCCTGCGACATTTTCATCCTGCCGTCAATTGCCTCCTCAGAAGCATTCGGTTTAGTTCAGATGGAAGCGATGGCATGCGGAAAACCCGTCGTTAACACGTCTTTGCCGACGGCCGTGCCCGAAGTCAGCGTTCACGGCGAAACCGGGCTTACCGTCCCGCCGGCGGATTCCGACTCTCTGGCTGAGGCGATTGAGAAATTGCTTAGCGACGATCGGCTGCGTTTGCGATTCGGCGCAAATGCCCGTGCCCGAATCGAAAAACAATACTGCATCGACCGATTTGTGAGCGAGGTCGAGAGGGAAATCCTCGCGGCATTGTATTCATAGCGATCTCCATGCTCCGCGGCCGCGAACGCGCGGCGCTGCCTCAGGGTCTCGCGTTTTGGCTGCTCTTGGGGCCTTGCTTACTGATTGAGGCCGAGCCCCTCTCATTCGTTCTGAATAACGCGAATTAGTACAGTTCAGCAAGCATCATGTTTGCGCCAAGAGGTCTAGGCCGGCGATGGGCGTTGCTCATCGGCGGCGACCTTGCCTGCGTCATCGCAGCAGTGTGGACGTCGATCGCTTTGACCGGCGACCCGAATTTCGCGGCGGGCGATTTTTACGATCCGGAAGAATTAACCGCCGCGATGGCGATACTTCATCTCGCGCTGATGTATTTTCAGGATCTCTATACGATCGACCATCCCCGCAGCGATGCCTGGGTGACAACCGCTACGATGATGGCGACGATCAAGCTCACGCTCGTGTTAAGCCTTCTCGTGGTGGCGGCTCCCGCGCTGGCTGTTGGCCGCGTTTTCCCGGCTGCCTACCTCGCTATTTCCGCCGTCCTTCTGATCGGCTGGCGTTTTGCTGCGAATACCTTTTTCTTTGCGCACTTTAATATCGGCGTTATGGCTTTCGGGTTGAGCGAATGCGCGCCGGCGCTAATCGCCGAGATCGATCGCCGCAGGCATCTGGGCTACCGCTTCCTAGGCATTGCCACGGTTGGAGGCGACAATCTGACGATACACACGGCCGGCAAGTTTCCGCTAGACGCACGCCGGGCGTCCTGCTCCGCCAATTCGATAGCGGACCTTTCGCCGCGCAACGGTGTGGATACGCTGGTGGTGCTGGACCCGATCATTGAGCCTAACTGCGTCCGCGACCTGGTTCAATGCCGCGTACGCGGCACCTCCGTATTCGATTTCGAATCATTTTTCGAACGCATAGCGGGCAAGCTGCCGATTCCGTTCTTGCGGCAGTCGTGGCTGGTTTACGCACCGGGCTTTGGCAGTTCTCATTGGCGCCGGCTGCTTAAGCGCGCCAGCGATATTATAGTGTCTCTGGCGATCGCAGTACTCGCTTTGCCAATCGTTCTGGTCGCAGCGATCGCAATCAAGCTTGATTCTGATGGCAGCCTTTTCTATTCGCAGGAACGGGTCGGCCTTAATGGGCAGGTATTCCGCGTGCTTAAGTTCCGCTCGATGCGCGCCGACGCGGAGCGCGGAACGGGAGCTGTTTGGGCTGAGAGGAACGACCCGCGGGTCACCCGCGTTGGGCGAATCATCCGGCGTACGCGGATCGACGAGCTTCCGCAGATCATCAAC
>JAJYVB010000085.1 GCA_021792265.1 Deltaproteobacteria bacterium
TTCCGATTCGACGCTGCTACAGAGCTCTGGTCGCTCAGGCAAAACGACCATCTTAGAGTTCCGCTGGGACAGGCGCATTTCGTCGTCGTAGACCTCGAGACCACGGGTGGGCCGGTCGCGCCTGGGTCGATTACAGAGATCGGTGCTTACCGGATGGTGGGTCAGCGCGTTGCGGAGCAGTTTCAGAGCCTGGTGCGGCCACAGCGCCCGATTAGCCGATTCGTCGAGCGGCTGACGACGATCACCAATGAAATGGTTGCGGCTGCGCCGCCAATCGAAGAGGTTGCCTCGGCCTTTAGAGACTTTTTGGGCGACGCAGTGATGGTCGCGCATAACGCGCCGTTCGATTTCGGCTTTCTTGACCTCGAATTCCGGCGCCTGTTCGGCCTCGGGATTAACAACCCGGTCCTGTGCACGCTAAAGATGGCTCGGCGGTTCGTGCCTTCGCTGACACGCCGGCGCCTCGACGTCCTGGCGGAGCATTTTGGGCTCTCCACCGCAGGCCGCCATCGCGCGCTGGGCGACGCGCGCATGACCTCCGAACTGCTCGCCATCTTTCTGGACATCGCCGAGAAGGCCGGTATCGCGCGCCTTGACCGCCTCCTGGACCACGTCGGCCGCGCACAGCACGGCCGCTGGATCGAGCGCCACGTCAGCCCGCAGACGGTCGCGCAAATCCCACCGCGGCCGGGCATCTACCTGATGCGCAATGGGCGTGGTGATCTGCTTTACGTTGGCAAGGCGCGCCGGCTCAAGGACCGCGTCGGTTCATATTTTGCGACCACGTCGCGGCTCAACGCGCGAACCGCGGAACTGGTAGCGCACGTGCGCGCGATCGAGACCCGGGTCGCGCGTTCGTCGCTGGAGGCTGCGCTTCTCGAAGCGCGGCTTATCCGCCAGCACAAACCCCCGTACAACCGGATGCTCAAAGGGGCGGCACCTGCCTACTTCATACGGGTCGACACGAGCGATCCGTTTGCGCGCCTCACATTTGCAACGAACCTGAGAGCCCGCTCAGACCTCGTTCAGTTTGGGCCGTTTATCGGCCGAAACGGAGTCGAGCGCGCGGTGCGCGCCCTCTCGCGCGTCCTGGGCCTGCGCACCTGCGCCGGGAGAATCACTCCTGACAGAGACTTCTCGCCGTGCATCTACGGGCAGATGGGACAGTGCGCG
Source organism: Deltaproteobacteria bacterium (assembly GCA_021792265.1). Taxonomy (GTDB): domain Bacteria; phylum Desulfobacterota; class Binatia; order Binatales; family Binataceae; genus JAJYVB01. The sequence continues at coordinate 1,174 of JAJYVB010000085.1, forward strand.
GCGCCGTGCAATGCCAGTGTTGGCGCCGAGACCTACGGCGGCGCCGTCCGGCGAGCAGTGGAATTCATGCGCGGACGCAACACGGCGATCCTGCGCGAGCTGGTGGCCGCGCGCGATCAAGCAGCTTCTGCAATGCGCTTCAACGAAGCGGCGCGCCTTCATCGCGATCTCGAAGCGCTGGTTGCGATGCGCCGGCGAATCGGCCGCCTGTCGCAGGTGGTTTCGGAAAACAATCTGGTGATCGTTACCGGCGAAGCCGGCGAACGCGGAGCGCACGTCGTGCTCAGCGGCCGCCTGGCGTTTTCAGTAAATCTGGACTGTCCCGAGCGAGCCACCGAGATCGCCAGCTTTGTCGCCGCCAACTACGCGCGTTACGCAGCGCGCCCGGTCGCGCGCGGCGAACTCGAAGCGATGACCATCGTTGCCCGCTGGCTTCGCGAGCGCGAACCGGACGAGGGCCGGCTCATATACTTGAGCGGCCCGTCGGTGCCGGCCGAGTCGCTACGGACGATGCTGGACGACTGAGAGGGTTGCCGCTGCGTCTATTTCAGTCGCGGCCGGCTTCGATGAGCTTTTCGGCAAGGCCGCGCGGGTTGGTGAACATCACCTCGTGGCTCCCCGGCATCGTGACCAGTCGGAAGTTCCCTAGCCGGCTTGACTGGCGCGGATGCCATCGATGCTGCTCGTCGTCGCCCGGGCCCAGATCGCCGGTGCAGTACAGGTAGCTCTTCGGGATGTTCAGCCTGTAGAAGCGCTTGAGGTCGAGCTGTTCATCCATCGGTCGGAAGGGCTGCGGGGAAAGCCGCTCATAGGCGGCTCTGGCCAGCGTTTCGTCGGCGTCATGGATGAAGTCCCTATGCCACCGATCGAAGGGCAGCATCACGGTGCCGTCGGGCGACTGGGCTGCCAGTTGCGCGAACTGCTCGCGGCCCTGCGGCGATACCTCGTCGGTCAAAGAGCCGCCGTCCGGCAATACGAAGGCGACAAAAAAGACCAGTCGGCGAATCCGTTCGGGAATCTCTTCGGCGGCCTTGGCGATTATCGTGCCGCCGTAACTGTGGCCGACGAGTACAAAATCCGTCAGGTCATGGGCGCGGACGTAGTTGACCACCGACGCAACGCAGTCGGCGTGGCTTACCCGCTTGTCGACGCCCTTGCCGTTGCCCGCCAGGGTTGGCGCGTACGCCTCGTGTCCGCGTTCGCTCAGATACCGAATAACGTCGCCCCAGGTGGAGCCGTCGTGCCATGCTCCGTGTATCAATACGAATCGCATGAGGGTTTACGATGCCTCCTTGCGTTCAATTTCACGTGCTTTCGGGGCGGGCACATTTCATGACGGGCGCGGTCCGAGGTAACGCGCAAGAAACCCGGTGAGGCGTTGCCACGCGCTGGCGGCCGCGTCGGCGCGGTAGACTTCGGGGCGGTCGTCGTTGAAAAAAGCATGCGGGCAATTCGGGTAGATTATCACCTCGCCCGGCTTTGCTTGCCGTTTAAGCGCGGCTTCGAGCCTCTGGGCCTGCTCCTTGGGCGCCCAATAGTCTAGTTCCGCCCCGATGTAAAGCACCGGGCATCCGATGCGGGCGAGTGTTTCGTCGGCGGCCACCTGGCCGTAGAACGGAGCGACGGCACGCAGCCCGGCCGGCTCGCACGCCATCAGCAGCGAGTAAGTTCCGCCCATGCAGAAGCCGATCATCGCCACTCGCGACGCGTCGGCCTCAGAACGCGCCGCGACCCATCGAAGCGTCGCAAACAAATCGGCAACGCCGTCTTGCTCAGGCAGTGCTGCCATCAGGCGAAAGCCTTCGTCTCTGTCGCGCGTAATGGAATGGCCGAGACGCGAGAACATATCCGGTGCAACGGCAACGTAGCCCTCTCGCGCCATGCGCCGCGTCACGTCGCGGATATGGCCGGTCAGGCCCCACATCTCATGCACGACGATAACGACCGGGTGTTGTCCTCCGCCGGCCGGACTTGCAATGTAGCCGGTAAGCTCGCATGCCGGACCGGGAAAACTCACCTCTGCCGTCACCAGAGACTGCTCAGTCATCGCGTCGCACCTTTGCCGATGGCTCCGAGACCTCGGCTTAAACCCGCTCGAAAGCCGCCGCTATGCCCTGGCCGACACCGATGCACATGGTGACGAGCGCGAGGCGCGCCTTGCGGTTGGCCAGCTCGTAGAGCGCAGTCGTAGCCAGGCGCGCGCCGCTCATTCCCAGGGGATGGCCAAGCGCGATCGCGCCGCCGTTGGGGTTCACGTGCGCGGCGTCATCGGGAAGCCCGAGATCGCGCAGGACGGCGAGCGACTGCGACGCGAAGGCCTCGTTGAGTTCGATAATGTCGAAATCGGCCAAGGCGAGCTTGGTTCGCGCCAGCAGCTTGCGGGTTGCCGGGACCGGTCCGATACCCATGATGCGCGGCGGCACGCCGGCGACGGCGGCGCCCAGACAACGCATGCGGGGCGTAAGCCCATGGCGCTTGAGGCCGTCCTCGGAAGCGACCAGCACGGCAGCCGCTCCGTCGTTGATGCCCGACGAATTGCCAGCCGTTACCGTCGAGTCGGGTCCGAAAAGCGGGTTGAGTTTAGCGAGCCCTTCGAGGGTCGTGTCGGAACGGGGATGCTCGTCGCGCTCGACGGTGAAGGTTTCGCGGCCGCGGCGCGCCGGTACGGCGACCAGCTCCTGCGCGAACCGCTTGCTTTCCTGCGCCCGCCGAGCGCGCATCTGGCTGCGATAGGCAAACGCGTCCTGGTCCTGGCGTGATATACGCCTTTCGCGGGCCAGATTCTCGCCCGTCTCGGGCATCGATTCGATTCCGTAAAGTTTCTGCATCTTGGCGTTGACGAAGCGCCATCCGATGGTGCTGTCGTAAATCCGTGCGTCGCGCGAGAAAGCGGTTTCAGGCTTGGGAATGACGAACGGAGCGCGCGACATGCTTTCCACGCCGCCGGCGATTATCAGATCGGCCTCGCCGTTGCGGATCACGCGCGCCGCCTGCGCGATGGCTTCCAGGCCCGAGCCGCACAGCCGGTTGACGGTTGCGCCGGGAACATCGACCGGCAGGCCTGCGAGCAGCGCCGCCATCCGAGCCACGTTGCGGTTGTCCTCACCCGCCTGGTTGGTGCACCCCATGAGAACGTCGTCGATGAGGTCGAGCTGGATGCCGGGGTTGCGGTCGAGCAGGGTGCGGATTGGGATTGTCGCGAGGTCGTCGGTTCGTACCGTCGAGAGGGCGCCGCCGAAGCGGCCGATAGGCGTTCGCACGGCGTCGCAGACAAAGGCTTCACCCATTTTCAAAGGCTCCTTTTCCTGTCGCGGCCCGGCCCGCGTCCGCGTTGGTGAACCCTACTATTTCATGCGAGGGGCACGCGCGGAAACCGTCTTGCCAAGCGCCCGGGGCGCTCGGCGCCGCCTCGTTGAATGCTACTCGGCGGCGCTCACCGGGATGAAGCCGACGGTGCCGCTGCGCAACCGGATCTGGAGCCAGTCGCGGGTGATGCCGATGACCAGGACGTATCCGCGCCGATGGACGTGCGCGACCACCGGGCTCGACGCGTCCGGGCTGGCGTAAACGTTCGAGTTTTTAGTCAGGAAAAACTTTTTGTGAAGGGGTTTGATTTTCGGCTGCGCCGGCGCGGCTGCGGGTGTCGGTGCGGCGGCGCTGACGGCCGGCGTTGGCGAAGACAAATTCGGGTTAAGGGCGCGAGCCTGTGCGTATTCCGCCTGAGCCTCTGCACTGCGGTTAGGCTGGGCCGCCAGCAGCTCGGCCAGGTCAAAGTGCGCCATGGCATTTTTCGGTTCCAGCCCAACTGCGGTACGGTACTGTGCTTCGGCCTCAGCCAGTTTTCCTTCCCTGCGCAGAATGGTCCCCAGAGCTAGCCGATAGTCGGCCTGCAGGGGGTTCAGCACCACGGCTGCCCGGTATTGATCCTCGGCGAGGCCGGTTTGCGACTGTTGCTGGTAGACGTTTGCGAGCGCTAGATGAGCCTTGGGGTTTTTGGGGTCAAGTTCCAGCGCCTTCATGAACTCAAGCTGCGCCTGGGCTGGCTTTTGTTCGAAACTGTAGAGATTGCCCAGGGCCAGATGCGTCCGGGGGTCGTCCGGCGCCATATCTACCGCCTGCCGGTAGTTGCGTTCGGCCTCGGCTAGTTGGGCGTCATGCATGGCCTGATCGCCCGCCGAGATATAGCCGGTCACCGTCTTGTGCGAGCATCCGGGCGCCGCAAGCGCTGCAGCCGAGCAAAAAGCGAGCGCCAACACCGCTGATTTCCTCCCAACTTTCATCGTCATACCCCGCTGCGTACGCTAATGCGAAGCTGGCTCGCTTCGGTCGCGTTCGGTTAAAAGCTCGTTTATTATTTCCCGGTAGCCCGCCGTCTGCAATTGCGCTAATTACGCGTTACGGTTGGCGGCAGTAAACCGTTTGGCTATAAAAAGCCGGTGCAGGTTGTTCTCATCGCTGCAAAGCAGCTTGAACTTGCCAAGACGCGACTCGCGCACGCGTGGAGCGTGCAGGAACGCCGAGCGCTTGCCGAGGCAATGTTCCGCGACGTTCTGGCCGCCGCGATGGCCGCTCGGCGGGCGGCCCGCGTAGCCGTGGTCAGTTCGGACGCGCGTCTGCTTGGGCTCGCCCGCGAAGCGGGAGCGCTGGCGGTTGACGAGGGCTTCGCCCGGGGACTCAACGCTGCGGTTGCCATGGCGACGGGGCTGCTCGTAAGGCTTGGGGCCACTGGCCTGTGCACGGTGCTCTCGGACATACCGATGGTGGCGGCCGAGGACATCGACGCAGTGCTCGAAGCACTGGGACCGGCGCCTGCGGCTGTCTTGGTTCCGTCGCGCGACTTAAGCGGCACCAACATCATCGCCCGCAGGCCGCCCGGCGCTATTCCGACCCGCTTCGGAAACCAAAGCCTGCTGCGCCATCTCGAGGAGTGCCGGGTCCGACGTGTAGCCTGCCGCGTGATGCAGTTGGCGCGCCCGGCTATCGACCTCGACACGACCGAAGACCTGAGCGAGTTCGTTCGCGTGCCCACCATCACTCATACCTACAACCATCTGACCCGCCTGGGACTTGCCTCGGTCTGAGCTGATTCCTTATGCCTGCAATCCGCATGATCGAACGCTTGGGAGGGCTCGCAATTGATTGGCTGTTGGCACTGGGCAACTTTGTGCTCTTTCTCGGGAGTGCAGCCCTTTACGCCGTACTCCCGCCTTACAAAGTCCGGCTCACGATTCGGCAGATTCGGATTATCGGAGCGGAATCGCTCTTTCTGATCCTGCTTATCGGCGGGTTTACCGGCATGGTGCTTGGGCTCCAGGGCTACAACACGCTGCGGCGGTTCGGATCGGAGGGCGCGCTGGGCACGGTGGTGGCCTTGGTGCTGGTGCGCGAACTGGGCCCGGTGCTGGCCGCGCTGATGGTGGCGGCGCGGGCGGGCTCGGCAATGGCGGCCGAGCTGGGCTCAATGCAGGCGACCGAGCAGGTAGACGCGCTGACCGTGATGGCGATTAACCCGATCCAGTACCTGGTGTCGCCGAGGCTGCTGGCCGGGGTCATCAGCCTGCCGCTGCTCACCTCGATATTCGACGTGGTGGGAATTCTTGGCGGCTACGTGATCGGCGTGGAGCTGATGGGTGCGCCTGGATCGAGCTACATGAATGGCATCGCGCAGAACCTTACGGGGCACGACGTGATGAGCGGCGTTTGCAAGGCGCTGGTTTTCGGCCTGATTGTGATGTGGACCTGCTGTTACAAAGGCTACCACGCCGAGCGGATGGCGACAGGAGTGAGCGAGGCGACGACTGAGGCGGTTGTCCTGTCGAGCGTGCTCATCCTGGCTTGGGACTATTTCCTAACGTCGGTCCTCCTGTAGCATGAGACCGCCCATGGATTCGGCTGAAAACCGCAAAGGAGCAGCGATCGAAGTGCGGGATCTTTGCCGAAGTTTCGGCCGCCAGCGGGTCCTTGACGGGGTTGATCTGGATTGCCCACGCGCGCAGATAACGACGATCGTCGGCCCCAGCGGGTGCGGCAAGACCGTTCTCCTCAAGCATATCAACCTGCTGCTTCGGCCCGATTCAGGACGGATAATGGTTGATGGAACCGACGTTACCCGGCTGGGAGGCAGGGCGCTTGACGGCGTACGCGAGAAGTTCGGGATGTTGTTTCAGGCCAACGCCCTGTTCGACTCGATGAGCGTGTTCGAGAACGTTGCCTTTCCGTTGGTCGAAAAAACGCGGCTTTCACGGGGAGAGATCGCCGATCGGGTGCACGAGACTCTCGGGGCTGTTGGGTTGCAGGGGATGGAGCGCAAGTATCCGTCGGAGCTAAGCGGCGGGATGCAAAAACGGGCGGCCCTGGCGCGAGCGCTCGTGCGCCGGCCCCGGATCCTGATGCTGGACGAGCCTACTACGGGGCTCGACCCTGCGCGGACCGGCTCGATTCACGCGCTAGTCCGGTCAACTCAGGAGCGGTTTGGCCTGAGCGTGGTGATGGTGAGCCACGACGTCCCCGCAGTGTTCGAGATTTCCGACCGCGTCGCTTTTATGCACCAGGGTAAAATAAGGCTTTATGGCAGACCCGAAGAGGTCAGGGGCGCCGGCGACGAAGTTTTCGATCGCTTTCTAGCCGGTAGGGCCTCCGGTGACGAATCGGAGCTTTCGGCAGCCGGTTGAGCCAACCGGCTGACAAACGAACATGTACGCCAGTCCAACCACTAAATTCATCGTCGGCATCTTTACGCTGGTAGGAATCGCAGCGCTTGCCTTCCTCTCGTTCCACCTGGGCGCTATCAGCCTTTTTCCGCAGCCCGGAATAACCCTGTACGCCAATTTCGACAACATTTCAGGCCTCAAGCTTAACGATCAGGTCGAAATCGCCGGAGTGCCGGTAGGACGGGTTAGCTCGATTGCGCTTAAAGGCGAACGAGCGCGAGTGGGCCTTAGAATCGAGCCGGGAGTTGAGGTTGACACGGAGGCTATCGCAGCGATCAAAACCAGCGGCATTATCGGCGATAAGTATGTCTCCATCGCCTTGGGCGGGGGCGATCACAACCTGAAAAACGGAGGCATTATCAGGCAGACTCAATCGGCTTTCGTACTCGAGGATGCCATTGGGCAGCTAATTAACAGCTCCAGTTCTGCACCCAAGGAAGGGCAGAAAACGGGCGGCAAGCAGTGATTAACCTAATGAAAGGGAGTTATGTGACTGTGCGTTTGGAGGGGAGGCAAGGTCAAACGGCTCGCAGCGTGATTGCCGGGGGCCTGAGTTTAGCGGTGTCCGCGCTGGTCGTATGGAGCTGGCTAATCCTGCCCGCTGCCGTGCTGGCCGACGCCACCATGGGTGGCGATACGCCGATGGCGGTCGTCCGGACAACGGTAGACGGCGCGCTTGGCGTGCTGAAAGACAAGGTTACGCCGATTGCCCAGCGCCGCCAGCAGCTTCGCCGGATTGTCGAGGATCATTTCGATTTCACCCGGATGTCACGTTCGGCGCTGGGCTACCATTGGCGCAAGCTGACGCCCGAGCAACGGCGCAGCTTCACGGCGGTTTTTACCGATTTCGTTGAGAACTCTTATCTGAACAAGATCCAGGATTATCAAGGACAGACCGTAGCCTTCCTCAGGGAGGTGCCCGCGAACCAGGATTACGGCGAGGTCAAGACTAATGTCGTCCAGCAGGGGCACCAGCCAATCGCCCTGAACTATCTGCTGGTCCGCGAGCAGGGGGCCTGGAGGATCTACGACGTGACGGTGGATAACATCAGCATTATCGCCAACTACCGAAATCAGTTTAACCGGGTGATTAATAATGCGGGATTCAACCGTCTGATGGCGGACCTGGAGCGCAAGCGAACGGAGCTTGCGAACTCGTTGGTTACGCAGTAGGTAAGGAATCGGAGGGTTTGTTTTGACGGTAAAGCGGAAGTGGAGGGGGGAGAGCAGCGTGGGCCGGTCCAGCGGCAAAAAGCTGCAGGTCACGAGGCTTTTTGCTGCGACGCTCGCGGCCGGTGCCTTGATTGTACTGCTAACCGGCGCGATGGCCTCTCCAGTGCTCGCCGCCGACGCGGAAGAGCAGGTCCATGGCGGGCAGCCCTGGCCGGACCCGCTAGAGTCGTTCAACGACAAGATGTTCTGGTTCAACCTCAAGTTGGACCACTACATCCTTCATCCCGTAGCGCAAGGTTATGCCGACGTCGTTCCGGAGCCGGGGCGCCGTGCGGTTGGCCACTTTTTCAACAACATCGGGATCGTTCCACGCTTCGCCAACGACCTGTTTCAGCTTCACTGGGAGAGGGCTGCCATCGAATTGACCCGTTTCGGGGTCAACACCACCCTGGGGGTCGCTGGATTCTTCGACGTGGCCGACAAATGGTTCGGCCTCAAGCAGCAAGACAACGATTTTGGCATGACGCTGGGCTATTACGGGATTTCTCCCGGGCCATACCTCGTGCTGCCCTTTTTAGGCCCTTCGACCATCCGCGACGCAGTCGGCTTGGCGGCTGACAGTTCTATGAGCCCCCTCGACTGGCTCACGCCATGGTACATATGGCTTCCTGCGGACACGGGATGGGATGTCGGTAGCGCAGTCAACTACCGCTCGCTTCATCTGAACATGTTCGAGGAGGCCGACCGCTACGCAATCGACCTCTATGGAGCGGTTCAGGACGGCTACATGGAGAAGCGGGCGGCGGAGCTCAAAGCGATTAGGTTCGGCCAGCAATAAGCCGGCGGGCCGCAGGAGATGACATAGACGACGCGGCGTGAGTCTTTCCGTTCGCCGGTCGGCGAATTGGCACGTTAATGGGACTGCGGCCGCGCTGCATAACCGGGCGGGGACACGAAAGCGGGGCCTTCATATGCGCGAAGTATCCATTGTTGGCGCAGGCATGGTGAAGTTCGGCAAGTACCTCGATACGAGCATGAAGGTGCTTGCTCGCGAAGCTGTCGAAGGTGCGCTTCGGTCGGCCGGAATCGAGGCCCCGCGCGTCGAGGCCGCCGTGGTGGGCAATGCGATGGCGGGGTTGGTAACCGGTCAGGAATGTGTACGCGGCCAGGTGGTACTGCGCGACATGGGTATCGGCGGCATACCTGTGGTCAACTGTGAAAACGCCTGTGCCAGCTCGGCTACGGCGTTTCATCTCGCATGGCTGTACGTTGCTTCCGGAATGTACGACGTGGTGCTCGCCCTCGGGATGGAGAAGCTCTACCATGCCGACAAGCAGCGATCGTTTGCGGCAATTGGGGCTGCCGTTGACGTTGAGCTGATGCAGGAGATGATCGCGCAGATGAATGCTGCGCAAGTGGGCCTGCGCGCGAAGGAAGCGGGTAGGGGCGAGGCTTCGGCGGCAGGCAACGGCGGGGCGGGCCAGTCGCGCTCGCTGTTCATGGACCTGTATGCGGAGACCGCTCGCGCCCACATGAGGCAGTACGGAACGACCAAAGAGCAGTTTGCACGCGTCGCCGTTAAAAGCCATCGCAATGGCAGCCTGAACCCTTACGCGCAATACCAGGAAGTCTACACACTGGAGGAGATACTCGCGTCGCCGATGATTGCCGATCCGCTGACGCGGCTGATGTGCTCGCCTATCGGCGACGGCGCTGCGGCGGCCGTGCTTTGCGCGTCATCGCTGGCGGGGCGATTCACTGCCAAGCCGGTGCGGATACTTGCCTCGGTGTTGTCTTCGGGCGCCGATCATGAGCCTGAGGAACCGGGGCTGCAACAGCGCGTTCTGACCAAAGCCTACGAAATTGCCGGGCTGGGACCCAAGGATCTGGACGTCATTGAGGTGCATGACGCATCGGCGCCCGCCGAACTCATCGCTTACGAGGAACTCGGGCTGTGCCCTCGCGGCGAAGGTGGGCGGCTTGTGGACGAAGGAGCGACGGAAATCACCGGGCGCGTTCCGGTGAACCCATCGGGCGGGCTCCTTGCCAAGGGCCATCCCGTGGGAGCCACCGGGATCGCGCAAATCAGCGAGATTTTTTGGCAACTGCGGGGCGAAGCCGGCAAGCGCCAAGTGAAGGATCCCAAGGTGGGCCTGACGGACAACCTGGGGGGGATGGTACGCGGCGAGGCCGCTGCGATGGCGGTCCATGTGCTTGGAATCTAGTGTGGTGTCCCGTTAATAAGTTTATGGCGGCCGTTACTGGCATGGGGTTCTTCGCTTCAGCAGCCTGCGCTCAGAGGCTGTGAAGAAATTGACTCTGAGTGGTGACGACTGGCCGGCTGGAGCGTGAAATGCGGAATCCAGAGGAGTGTGGGTTGGAGCAAGTAGTGGAGTGGATCGCGAGCTCTGCTGCT
>JAJYVB010000086.1 GCA_021792265.1 Deltaproteobacteria bacterium
GTCCAAGAAGCTGGAGCCAGGCAAGGTGCCGGCAGCTAAGCTGCACAACCGGCTGAAGTAATTTTGGCTGCGTGTAGTCTCTGGTTCAGGGTATCGCGCTGACGATTTTTCGAAACTCTTCCTCGCTGAAGGCGCGGAGAGTTTCAACTCGCACGTTGCCTGCCGCACCGACAATCAGCGACAGGCGTGCACAGGTCTCGTCATCGGGCGCTTCCACGATTAGCACGGTGTCGTAGGCCCCCATCACCAGGAAGACTTGCCTGATCTCGGCTCTGTTGGCCTTGAACACGGGTCTGAGAGCATCAATACGCAGTGTGGACTGCTTCACGTTTCCAATGCCTTGGGGCGTGTAACGGTTGAGCATTATGTACATAGGCATCTGTCGAATCTCCTTACAGCTTGTGAAGGTTTACAACCTGCCTTTTCAGTCCTTGCCCTTGAGCACCTTCATAATCTCCCTCATGAAGGCGGGCTCGAGGAGGTCGGGTTCCCGTCGACGATTTTCGCATCCTGATGCATGGCCCCCTGCTTCAGCTCTGGTGCCACCGATTGACCCGGCCTCGCGCTGGCCGGCGCGCCGCTAAAGGCCGTGAAATCCCGATCGGTCGTCAGCCGAAAACTGAGCCTGCGGCCCTGGTTCTTCACGGCAATATTCGCCTGGTTGCTCAGCTTTTCCTGCCAAAAGTGGAGGTCTCTTTCGAAGCTCCCAGGTTGCCAGACATATGCAAACTTGCGGCGGAGTCCGACTGAGTATCGCCGCTGTTTGTCGATGCGGCAGTACAAGTCACCGCTGGTAAGTAGATTCTCTCGTCCGCGCGCGAGCTCGTCCGTGAAGAAACTCTTGACTGAGGGGTTTGTCACCTTGCCGTCTATCGCTTCCTCCCAGTTTTCGTAACCCCCGGTTACCGGATGGGCTGCGCTAGGTCTCCCGGCACTTTCGGTGAGCTCGAGCGGGGGAAGACACGCGGGCAGTTAAAAAAAGTTCATCGGGGTCCTTGAAATCAGCAGGGCCGCAATGCCAAAGCGTTCAGTCAGAGCCGGTGCGCCGCCTGCGGACGTGCCGCCTCCAACCAGACCTTCTTCAGGTCTTTGGGGAGCTGGCTGAAAATATCCCAGGCCTCACCCTCCTGCCCCGTGCGGCTCTTGAGCATTGCCTGAAGCGCACCGAAGACGACCCGGACGGCTTTCGCTGCTTCGTCCTGTGAAATGCCGGCGAGCTCGGAAACCTTCCTGATGAACTCGGCCTTGTGGATGCGTGCGACTTCCCTGCCGGCGGATTCGAACGACGCCCAGAGGCTCTTGAGCCGGCCCGGCATCTGCGCACCCGCGTCTGCGGCTTCCTTGGGAGTCAGGCGATCGTGCAATTCGTGAAAGACCGCGGAGATGATGTTGAACGCGCTATCGTGATCCACGCCCAACTGTTCGGCGACCATGCGGATGAATTTTTCTTCTTCCATAGTTCGCTTACCTCATTTGCGGGTTTGCCCGCGTTTGGCTGGCGGCTTGGGCGCAAACTCTGCCTCTCCTGCCTCGGGTGCGAACGGAATCGGCGCGATTGCATGCGGGCGAGGCTGGCAAACCGCGCCCAGGATCTCCGCGACCTCGGTACTTCGTATCAAACGGGTTGCGCCGGCAAGGCGCTCACGCTCCGCCTCCAATGCGATGTCGCTTAGCGAGATTACGCCGGCCAGCTTGCCTTTCGCGTCGCAGACGGGGAGCCTGCGAACCCGGTTTTCGCGCATCAGCTTTTCCGCAGTGGCCAGGTCATCGTCGGGCGCGCACGACGCCACCGGACTCGCCATCACGTCCTGGACCCGGATTAAGTGCAACGACTGCCCCTGCGTGTATGCGCCCATACAGATGTCGCGGTCGGTGAGCATTCCGACGACCGCATTGTCTCGGTCGACCACGGGCACGCATCCGCAGTCGCGCTCCCACATGATGCGAGCGGCTGAATTGAGCGAATCGGTCGGGGCGCACGACGCGACCTTGCGCTCCATCAGTTCCCAGACTTTCATACAATTTAATCCACGCATGAAGTGTGCCATTGGAGCATCCGCGAGACCCGGACACACCGCCCAGACCCGGATGTTTGTGCCCGCCAACTCACCGCCGAGCGCCTCGGTAAAGCCCACGACCCCGAATTTGCTCGCGTAGTAAGGCACGTACCGCCCGGCGCCGGATTTTCCCACGAGCGAGGACACGTTGATAATCGACCCGGCCCCGGGCGAAGCATTACCGTCGGTGCCGCCTTGCTCATAAGGAGGGGCAATCACAGATTCACAGTCGACATTCTGTCGATCTCGCGCACCGGCAGGCGCCCTGACCAACTAGCAATAATGAGCTAAAATTTAATATTGAATGGAACTTATCATTCTTGTGGGTCTGCAGGCTGCGGGTAAGAGCAGCTTTTACCGGGCCCGGTTTGCCGATACGCACGCCCTGGTCAGCAAGGATCTGCTGGGCAATGCCAGAGGCCGCCAAGGTCGGCAGATGGCACTCATAGAGGGCGCGCTGCAGCTAGGCGAGTCGGTGGTGGTTGACAACACCAATCCGCGGATCGAAGACCGCTCGCCGCTGATCGCGATGGGCCGAACCTTCGGCGCGCGCATTGTGGGGTACCATTTCGACGTCAGCCTGCCTGACTGCCTGCGCCGTAACGCATTGTGCCAAGGGCACGCACGTGTGCCAGACGTCGCGATTTATGCGACCGTGCGCAAGCTCGAACCCCCGTGTTTCGCCGAGGGTTTTGACGCCGTTTCGAGAGTACACCTTATCGGCGCCGGATTCGAAATAGAGCCGGAACCGAAACCGTGCTTTGAGGAGAACACACATGTGGCTTGAGCTGACGGACCAGGGCACCAACCAGGAGGTCTGGGTGAATAGCAGCCTCGTTACCCATATGTCCGAACTGCCGCAAGGCGCGGCTCCGGGCTCCAGGCTCTTCTTCGCCAACTCCCTCGAATTGGTCGTCAAGGAGCGGCTCGACCGAATTGTGGAGCGTCTCCAACTTTCCTAGCAGAGCGACGTAACTCTTGCACGGGAATCGCACAATTCCTATCACGAGCTCCGAGCCCGACGCGACCGCTCTCTGCGTAGGGCAAGCCCCCATCTAAGCAAGGCAGCCTCAAAATCGGCAAACTCTTGCGGGCGATTGCCTTCGGCAGCCCACCTCTCCTTCAGCAGCGCGAGCGCGTTACGCCTGTCCTGCTTCGCCCTGCGAAACAGCCCAAGATCTGTTGCCGCCTTGAGCACAAGGTCCGAGGGCAATGGCTCAGCCTTGCTCCAAACCCCGCGCAGCTCCCTAAGGAAAATGTTCACCGTAACGTCGCCGATGCCCTTGCCCAGCCCCCTGAGCCGCGCTTCGAGGTCGGCCGTGTCGGCGGCTGCGGCGTGCAGGGCGTTGAGGTCGCCCTTGTAATCCTTTACGAGCGCGCTGCAGACATCGAGCAGTTTGGTGGCGGTTTTGAAGTCGTAACGGACGTAACCGCCTGCATCGAGAACTTTCACGAGCCCATCCCATCCCCGGGCGACTATTCGGCGGGGGTCGAGCAGCGCCTCTTTTTTGAACTCGCTGTAGGTGCGGACTGCAATCGTTTCCGAGATTCTTGCCCCGAAGAGGACGGAGGCCAAAAACCACTTGAAGATCTCTGCCGACCGGCCGCCGGCAAGACTGATCCCGAGCTCGCGCGAGAATTTTCCGCCAAGCTTATGAACCGCGATGGTTAGATTGTCGCTGCGGATCGGATTGCTAGCCCGACGGGGTTGCACCATCGTTTTTCACGAACTCTGCCGTTGAGCAAAGCATCCCGCGTGCCACCTTTGCGTTGGGCTTCAAACCTTCCCCGGTCTTCTCAAGGTCGTTTCTGACCCCATGAGACATGTTGGAATGTCGCCTGCGGAATCATCTGAATTATGTCCTTGGTGCACGTTACCGATTACGGTGCCTTCCGATCGTTGGGCTAACGATGACGGCGGTTGGTCCGTTCCTTGCAACTCCTTGCTAACAAGAAATCAAGCAAGAGTTGGGACCACAGATAAAGCCGCTATGCAACGTACAAAGCGACCAGTTCCGCGAAAGACGCCACTGACCAATCTCAGAGATCATCCGAAGCTACATTGGCCCCCCGGTGTCGAACCAAACCCGCCCTGGGCCGGGCCTAGCGCCGAAGTTCCCGATCCCTCCCACGTTGTCTTGACCAAGGTCGACGTCGCCGAGGCCGACAAACGTGCCCCGCGCCATATAATCCTTACCGGGACATTTCACGGGAACATCTATCGGACGACGTTAACGACCGACGACGGCGCGCTGCTTAACAATCTTGGCAAGCTTCTGCAAAAGTGTGTAGGCGAGCCCATATATCAAGTCGGCTCTCTGCAGGTTGATCGTTCCATTCGTCCCCCTCACCGAGGATGACTCGCCGCTTTCGCCCGGAACGTTGCCTTCGCAGAGGTAGGGCAATCCGCACCTCGTGCGCTGAGCGTCGTCTCTCGATGCGCGGAAATTCTCGCATCCAGAACGGTTTTTGGTGAGCCGTCCGGGACTCGAACCCGGGACCCTCTGATTAAAAGTCAGATGCTCTGCCGCCTGAGCTAACGGCTCACCGCGTCGGAGATTACGCTTTCCCTCACCTCACGAAAAGCAGTCTCCAACCTTGCCGCGCTGTTCCGAGCACGTCGCGCAGGCAGGTTGGTGAAAAAGCCTTTTCACTAACCCGCTCCCCTCACTGTAGTCTCTGCCGGAGGGAGAGAGCCAAAGGAAAGAAGCCGGTTTTTCGCAGGGTGTTGAGTACCAATCTCCCCTCGCGGGCGCGGTCTCTGAACACGGTTGCTGTTAGAGGGCTACGCCAAAAGCACCGCGACAATTCCCGAGACGAATACGCCGTCGAACGTTCCCGCGCCGCCGATCGATGCTACCGGCGCGTGAAGCTGCGCAATCAGCCCCAGGTTCATAATGTCCGCCCCGAGCAGGCATCCCATCGTGCCCGCGATATAGGCGACCGCCGGAGTCCGGCGCCGATCGAGCAGATAAGCCGCAACCGCCGCCGTCACTCCTGGTATGAGCGTCGGCACCGCCACTCCCACCCCCGGTACCACGGCCGAGAAATGATGGACGACCGCGGTGGTGGCTGCCGTGGCGACAATCACGCTCAGAAACGGCTTGAACCGCCATAAAAGATAGAGCGACAGGAGCGCCGGAATCACCGCGCCGCCCACGTTGGCCGCGATCAGCGTGCTGTCCCGGTAAACGGCCTCCGGCACCACGTAGGGAATGCCCCAGAAGCGGACGATCCGATCCGCGAGCAGGCCGGCTGCTGGCACTCTGACAATAGGGATGTTGACATAACTGCCCACGATCGTCGCCATCAGCAGAGCCGTGATCCTGCGCGGCGAGATCCCAAGGCGCATGTAAGCGACCTCGATCAGGCCCACCTCGACCGAGATAAAAAGGGCCATGAGGACGGCGGCTAAGAGGCCAAGCGTAAGCGGCGTAACCGGTGGGTACATGGATGCTCCTCTCAAGCCGCGCCGGACCCAAGGCGAAGCGCGCGCGCTGCGGCCGTTGACAACCTCGGAGCATGCTCGGAAAATTTAGTTGCAATGGCAAGGGTCACAGTAGAAGACTGTCTTGAAAAGATTCCCAACCGCTTCGAATTGGTACTCGCGGCCGCCCGCCGCGCCAAACAGCTTCTCAAGGGCGACCGGCCTTTGATCGAGTCGGACAACAAGGAAGTGGTAACCGCGCTGCGCGAAATCGCCGCGGGCAGAGTCACGGTCGAGGCACCCAAGCGTTCCTCCTGAGCAGCGGTTGTTTGGGCAACGTCGCGGTGAGTCGCGACACAAAGCCGCAAAGCGAGCCGCCGCGCCGCAAGCGCCGGCAGCCCGCGAGAGTCAGGCGCGAATTTCCGTCGTGAAGCAGGTCAAACCCGCCAGGGCAGGGAGAACCCGTAAGCGGCAAAGTCCCGACGCGCCGGACACTTCGCAGGGAACCGCCGTCGAAGCCGAGATCGCGGACGAGCTGCCCGCCGAGGAGGTTCCCCTCGACGACCACGAGGATGAGGCGCCGCTTGCCGGCTTGGTGCCTCCTTTCTCCGAGCAGGAGGACCGCGAAACGGCGCAGACCAGGGGCAGCGCGCTCGTAACTTACGACCCGCTGGAGCGCTATCTCGCCGAGATTCGCCGCTTCCCGCTGCTCAGCCGTGACGAGGAACTCGAGATTGCCCAGCGCTACCGCAAGTATCGCGACCCGGCCGACGCTTACCGGCTGGTCACGGCCAATCTGCGCCTGGTAGTCAAAATCGCCTACCAGTTCGCGCGCGCCTCAAAAAACGTGCTCGACCTCATCCAGGAAGGCAACGTCGGCCTGATGGATGCGGTCAAGAACTTCGACCCGCAGCGCGGGGTCCGGTTTCCCTCTTACGCGGTCTGGTGGATTCGCGCCTACATCTACCGCTACCTCATCAACAACTGGCGCCTGGTGAAGATCGGCACGACGCAGGCTCAGCGTAAGCTCTTCTTCAACCTGCGCAAAGAAAGCGAGCGGCTCGAGGCCGAGGGCTTTAATCCTGAGCCGCGACTGCTGGCCGAGCGGCTTGGGGTGCGCGAGCACGAAGTCGAGGAGATGCAGGAACGAATGGCGCACAGTGACGTCTCGCTCGACCAGCCGGTGAGCTCCGAGGACGAGACCAGCCTGGTCGAGCTGCTGCCCGACACCGCAGCCGGTCCCGAGGAGCGGATGGGCGAGGGCGAGCTGCACGATTTTGCCCGCGAAAAGCTCGAACGGTTTGGCGAGACACTAAGCGGCAAGGAACTCGCGATCTTCCGCGAGCGTCTGCTCGCCGAAGAGCCGGTAACGCTGCAGGAGATGGGCGAGCGGTTCGGGATCAGCCGCGAACGGGTGCGTCAGATCGAAGGCCGGCTCAAGCGCCAGCTAAAGGACTTTCTGACAAGCCAGGCGCCCGATATCGAACGCGCCGAAACCTAGCCGCAGCCGATCGAGAACGGTTCGTGCGGACAGCGCAGCACCTGAGGGCAAGGTTTGAGAATGGCGGGTGCCTTGATGCGTTGCGGTGAGACGGAAATAATGAATGTAGATGCCAGTGGGCCGAGCAGAGCAGAGCGCGGCGCGTGACCGGAGCTGCGCCCTGGTCGTCGTGGGCAACGAGGTGCTGTCAGGCAAGATCCAGGATAGCAATTCGTATTTTGCGGCCCGCGAGCTTCGGCGGCTCGGCGTCGCGCTGCGGCGAATCGCAGTCGTCCCCGACGAACTCGATGCGATCGCTGAAGAGGCCGCTTATTCGGCGGCGCGATACGACGTGGTTCTAACCTCGGGAGGCGTCGGGCCTACGCATGACGACGTCACGATCGAGGGCGTGGCCCGCGCTTTCAACCGCAAGGTCGTGCGTCATCCCGAGCTCGAGCGGCTGATCCGCGAGCGCGTGCGCGGCGACGTTAATCCGGCGCGGCTTAAGATGGCCGAGGTGCCCGAAGGCGCGATTCTGAACCCCGCGGCGAATGCCGGCTTTCCCACTGTCCAGGTCGAAAACGTTTACGTCCTGCCCGGTATCCCGCAACTATTCGAAGCGAAACTTATGGCCCTTACCGAAAAGTTGCGGGCTGCGCCTTACTACCAAAGGACGATTTACACGCAGGCCGGCGAAAGTGCGGTTGCCGCTCATCTGAACGCCTGCCTCGAGAAGTTTCCAGAGCTGATGCTCGGATCGTACCCAAAGCTCGACAGTGCCGATTACCGCGTCAAGCTTACGCTTGAGTCCAAGGACCGTGCCTACCTCGAACGCGCCTTCGATCACCTGCTCAAATCGCTTCCGGCCGGTACGGTTGCAAGAACTGAATAGGGTTAGGATTGAAACAGTTTTCGTAGGAGGGGGAAGGAGGTCGAAGCAGTTATGAGTAAGGGATGCCAGAAGATTGTTGTGATAACCCTGGCTGCTACGCTGGCACTGGTCACAGGCGCTTTCGCCCAACAGAGCCAGCCGGCGCCGGCACCTAATGGCGCAACCGCAAGCTCTCCGCAGGTTCCGCAGCCCGATCAGGGCGGTGTCAACTGGAGCGGTGCGGGATACGGAGCGGCAGCGCTCCTGGGTAATGTACTTTATATCCCTGCCAAACTCGTTTACGCGGTGGTTGGCGGAGTAACCGGCGGGGCGGGCTACGTCGTTACGGGAGGAAATTCCCAGACCGCCGACACGATTTGGCGCAGCTCCCTCGGCGGCGACTACGTGCTCACGCCCAAGATGGTCGAGGGCCAGCAACCTATCCACTTCAGCGGTCCCACGCAGACCTCGCCGGACAACGCGTCCACGGTTGCCGGGGCAGCGCCGCCGCCTGCCAGCAGCGCAGTTACGGGTACGGCGGCTCCGGCTGCGAACTCCGGCGGTCCCGCATCCGCGTCCAGCTCCGGGCCGACAGTACAATCGCTTGACAGCGGCGGCGGTCCTGTTGATTCCTCGTCCAAGCCTGCTTCGGCTCCGGACAACAGTATTGAGTAGGTGCGCCGGACGCTAGCGTTGTTTTGTCCGGCGCTGAGAAGCCCAGGACTTTGAAGCTTCTCCTCGTCCGGGAGAGATTAGTGCAAGGAGAGCGGGTTGGTGAGGAAGGCCTGTCACCAACCTGCTCAAGAGGTGACGGAAGTGGCAATGAAAAAGGCGCGTTTCTACTGGAAGTCGACCTGAACCACCTGCCGCAACGCAAGAGGTTTCTTGCGTGACGACTTGAAAGTCGAGCTCGACGAGCGCGACTACGCCAAGCAGCCGCTTTCCGTGGCGGAGCTCGCCACACTGTTCAAAGGCCGCGACCCGCGCGAGTTTCTGAACGACAAGAGCCCCGCCTTCAAGGCGATGGAGCTCAAGGGGAAGAAACTTGCCGCCCAGCAAGCGCTCAAGCTGATGGCTGAGGAGCCTAACCTGATAAAGCGCCCGCTTACGGTCGTCGGTTCCGAGATTGTCGCCGGGTTCGACCGCGAGCGGCTGCGCCAGGTCCTGACCGACGCGTAGCTCGGTCCGGACTGGCACCGATCCGCGGTGCCGAGTTCAGGCTGCTAAAGCCCAACAAAGCGCTAGCGGTCTCTCGCTGGGATGGTATCGCGCTTGCCCCGCGGTCACGGAGGCGCAGCGTTGGCTTGACGGTCAGCTCACGCCGATTTCGGGACCCGTGCGCCGCACGTGCGTCCGGGCGCCAGCCCTGCCGCGCGCCGGCGGCTTCTCACTCGCTTTGTCGTTGCTTGCCGAACTCGGCCCACCGGTCAGAACCTCTATGAACCTTTTCACTGCCGGCGAGAGGTCGCGCCCGCGCCGGTATATGATCGCGAGCGGACGCGAGAAGCTTTGGTCCTCGAACTCGAGCATCTTGAGTGACCCGCGCGCGGCCTCGACCTCGACCGAGGGCCGTGGCACAATGGCGGCGCCCAGGCCGATCTCGACCGCGCGCTTGATGGTTTCGATATTGTCGAACTCCATCACGTAGTGCGGGCGGACCCCGTGGGTGCGCAGGATTCGGTCCGAGGCCTTGCGGGTCGGGATGTCGCGCTCGAAGCCCACGAAACGCTGGTTGCCGAGTTGGTTTATTGCCACCTTGCCCCGGTCGGCCAAGGGGCTATCCGGAGGGATTGCGAGCACCAAGTCGTCCTGGCGGAACGGCACCGTCACGAGCTGGTGGCGCTTGGCCGGGTAAGCCACTACGCCGAGGTCAATCTTGCCGTCGACGAGTTCTTCATAAATCAGGCTGGAGCGGAGATATTCGAGATGGACGTTGACCTCGGGGTAGCGGCGAAGAAACTCCGCAACGTAGGGCGGCAGTTCGTGCAGTCCGACACTGTAGACGGTTCCGACCCGGATCGAGCCGGCGACCACCGAGCCCATCTCACGCAGCCGGTTTTCCAGGTCGTGGAAGCGATGGACTATCTCCTTGCTCGCCTGATAAAGAAGCTGGCCTGCGGGGGTCGGCTTGACACCGGCGCGGCCACGCTCGATGAGTCTGCAGTCGTACTTTTCTTCAAGGCTTCGCACTTGCTGGCTGACTGCCGATTGGGTGACGAAGTTCTGCGACGCGGCATAAGAAAAACTCCCGCTTTCGATTATGTCGCAGAAAACTTTGAGCGTTTCTATGTGCACGGACGTTTGACCTTGTGATTAGCTTAATTCATATTGATGTGGTCAGCAAGGATCAGACAATTTAATACCCGATACCCTTCGTTTACAGCACGGCTTGCGAGGAGCGGGGCCGGTGCGCGCGCGGGGAACGGTCAATAGGTGCTTAACATGGCAAGTTTGCTTCAGGATGTGGACTTTTTCAGCATCGACGACCTGCTCACCGACGAGGAGCGCATGACACGCCAGACCGTGCGCCAGTTCGTCGAGCGTGAAGTCCTGCCCGAAATCGAAACCGCTTTTGCTCAGGGGGAGTTTCCGCTCAACATGGTCCCGCAGATGGCCGAGCTCGGGATGTTTGGCACCAATCTGCATGGCTACGGATGTGCAGGGATGAGCAACGTCGCTTATGGCCTGATGATGCAAGAGCTGGAGGCGGGCGATTCAGGCTTGCGATCGTTCGCGTCGGTTCAGAGTTCGCTCGTGATGTACGCGATTTACGCCCACGGCTCCGAGGAGCAGAAGCGCCGCTACCTACCCGAAATGGCCGCAGGAAAGATTATCGGATGCTTCGGGCTTACCGAGCCCGACCATGGTTCGGATCCGGGCGGAATGGAGACGCGCGCCCGGCGCGACGGCGACGGCTGGATTCTCAACGGCACCAAGCGCTGGATCACCAACGGCTCGATCTCCCAGGTCGCGGTGGTATGGGCGCGCGGGCCGGAAGGCATATACGGCTTCCTGGTCGAAAAAGACACTCCCGGCTTCACGACCCGCGATATCAAGGGAAAGTTCTCGATGCGCGCGTCGGTCACGTCCGAACTTATACTGGACGACGTGCGGGTGAGCGACGCGGCGCGGCTGCCAGAAGCCCGCGGCCTCAAGGCCCCGCTTTCCTGCCTTACCCAGGCACGCTACGGGATCGCGTGGGGTGCAATCGGCGCCGCGCGGAGCTGCTACCTGTGCGCTCTCGACTACGCCAAGTCGCGCAAGCAGTTCACGCGCCCGCTCGCCGGCTATCAACTGGTTCAGGCCAAGCTCGTGAAGATGTTCACCGAGATCACCAAAGCGCAGCTCGTCTGTGTCCGCCTGGGACGGCTCAAGGACGAGGGG
>JAJYVB010000087.1 GCA_021792265.1 Deltaproteobacteria bacterium
GCGGCCGACCGGACGGTCGGCCGCGCGATTTACCTTACATAACCGGTTGCGGATGCTACTTTTTCGCCGTAAAGAAGCGCGGCACGATAAACCGGTAGAAGCCGTTGCGGAAGCTGTCTGTGGCGAATACGTCGCCGTCGCTCGGGTCGAGCGCGAGCCCCGAAGGATGCAACAGCCCGGTTGCGGCTCCTCGCACGACGGCGAGCGGTGCAGCGTCGCCCTGGTCGGTAACCTTCCACACTCCTACGAAGCCCGGATCTCCCCGCCACGCCAGAGCCGGACCGGTAACCCCCTTGCGGGGCCGGAACCCTCCCTTGTCGTAAGGAGGAATGTAGTTGACGTTCACCACGGTTGCGAACAGGAGGTCGCGATAAACGGCCAGATGCCAGACACCCTTGATGCCGGTCTTCGGACCTCTGATCACAGTTAGCGGTTTTACATAGCCGTTGTCGGTACGGTGGAAAACGAAGATCCCTCCGCCATGATAATGGTAGGAGCCGGCGAAAAGCAGATTACGCTTCGGATCAACCGCGACTCCGCCCACTCCCACCATGCCGGGGCTTTGAACCACGCGAAGCGGGGCGACGTTGCCGTTGGCGGTGCGCGGGAAGACTAAAATCCCGTTAAGCGTATCGTCGGCAACCAGGATTTCCCCGTGAGCGTTGTCGACCATCACCTGCCACGGATCGTGCAGCTTCGTCTTCGACCCCTGAATTACCCGCTTCGGCGCGACTTGTCCGGTGGCGCCTCCCGGGAACACTACGACCGAGCTCGCGAGCGGCTCAGTCGCCAGAATTTCGTCGTGAACCGGATCGTAGGCGATCCCGTGCGCGACCCTGGTCAGTTTGCTGGCTTGTCCTGCAATCTCCCGAACCGGCACTGCATTTCCACTTGCCAACCTGGCAAATGCCGCAAGGCGCGGATAGGTCACTCAGTTGGGCACCAACAGCTCTTGGCGTTTTGAATCAAACGCGATCGCCATCGGGTTGCCAAAACCCGAAACCGGAGTTCCCTTGGGAGCGTTGCGAACGATTCGTATCGGCGCCACGTTACCGCTTGCGCCAAGCTGAAAAACACTGGCGGTGTGGCCGAAGCTCGTGACCCAGAGCTCCCCATTCTTGTTGTCCACTGCGACCCCCAAGGGATGCGCGATGCCTGTGGCTAGCCCCTTCAGCACGCGGAACGGCGCGACGTTCCCGTGGTCGGTGCGGTGAAAAAACAGCACTGAGTCGCCGGCGGCGTTGGCCACCACGATGAGGTCGTGAACCGTGTCCAGCGCTACGGCAGTAGGCCAATTGAGCTGCGTTTTGGAGCCCTGGATAACCCGCAGCGGCTGCGCGTCACCCTTGGCATTGTCGGCAAAGACGGTTATCGACGGCGGACGATACTGGCCGCCGCCGGTATAGTCAGGGTCCCAGTAGCCGGGCGACCAATTGCCGAAGTTAGCCACCACGATTTCACCATGGCCGGCGTCCCAGTAAAGTCCGTGAGGGTCGGCCATCTGCGTGTGCGGGCCGCGGATTTCGCGCTGCGGCTGCTCGGCGCCTTTGGCGCCCAGGCGGTAGACGACGATCTGAGCGTTGTGCTCGACCGAGATCGCCAGCTCCTTGCGCTTCAAGTTGACCGCGACGCCGTATACTCCGTGCGGGGCTGCCAACGCGCGCGAAGGATAGTTTCCGTTGGCGGTGTATGGGAGCGCCGCCACATCGTCGCCAATGTCGTTTTCGGTGGCATAAATTTCATGTGCCACCGGATCGAGCGACACGCCCGTAGCAAACGACAGGTAGGTCGCCGGGCCCATTATCTGAGCACGCGGCGCGGTGATATCGGGCGAAAGCCCACCGGCCGTGCGGTCATAAACCAGCAGGCTGTGCAAATTGGTGTCGGTCATCACCACGACGTTGTTGGCGGGATCGACTGCAACGCTGTTGAACTCCGGATAAGGATCGGTCAGAGCGCACGCCGGTGTGACGTCTCCGCCGCCCACCTTGGCGAAAGCCTGTTTGGCATCCGCCGCGGGACGCGCAAACGCCTGGCGCGCGACCGGCGTAAGCGCCAGTGCTAGAAGAACTACCGTCGTAACGAGCGAACCTACTTTCAATCTGCTGCTGCCCATTTTCGTTCCCCGATCTCCGGTCCGCACAGCCGGTTGGCAATCTGGCTTGCAGTTGACGGCTATCCGTGGCGCGAATTGCAGTCCCGGTCAAGACTTGACAAGCACGAGAAATAATGTCTTCGCAGCAAACGAAGCAATTATCGCTTGCTGTTCAAGACTTTCTCCACTTCCGGGCAGGACATATGCGCCGAGACGAGCTTGCTACCCTCGGGCGTGAGCCCCAGATGCATCGGCCCTATTTCATGACAAGCGGTGCATCCAAACCTCTTGAAATCACGGACGTCGCTCCTTTGCGCCGCGCTCCACTTGTCTGGCGGAACCTGCACTGCCCCGGCGATGTGTGAAAGCAAATCGACGCATCCCAGCGAGTGGCGTTTCATTCGAAGCCCTCGACGCGTGTAACCGAAGTGCGAACTTTGGGTCAGCGTATGGCAGCTCCCGCAGTTGTGCTCACGGAAGATCTTCGCAGCAAGCTCGTGCTCGCCAGCCGCTGACATTGCTCCGGAACTGGCCGGGGGCGGCTGAGCTTCGGCCCGGCGTCCCAAAATTACAACAAACAGGAGCAACCAAACCGATAATCCGATGAAAGCGTACGAAGGCGCATTGCGCCGCCACACCTCAGATGATTTCCCCATGTTCTGCCTCCTTCGCGGCAAGCGTTTCACTTGTCTAGTTCGCTCTTGTTCCGGGTTGTTAGGATTGAAACGATCCGTCAAATGGGGCTAGGAGCCGGATTTACGACCAGGGCGGCTATGGCAGGCGAGGCGCAGTTCACCCCAGCATCGCTACCGATGCTCGTCGATACGCAGCCCATCCTGCCCGCCACGCCGTGAAATTTCATAACTCGGCGACAACCGGCTTGCTCAGCCCGTCGACGTACTTGAGCTGTTTGGGGACAACGCGCACTATCCGGAGGGTATCTCGGCCAAAAAACGGGGCTTCGAACGGATTTTTCCCAAGGAACAGCGCCTTCAGTTGCTCCCACTCCTGCGAACCCCGGGGAACCTCCTGAGCGATCCCGCGCACCGCAAGGCGTCTTACCTGAAACTTGGCTGGATCGCCATGTTCGCGGTTGTCGATCAGGTACGAAACGTTCGGCCTTCGCATGATGTTTTGAAAGCGGTCGGAAGACTCCTGCATGATCAACGCTACGTGCAATTCGGGCGTATGAGCGAAGGCCTGAATAGTGGCCGTGGGCCATTGCTCACCCATCGTGGTGAAGCACAGCAGATTCTCTTCAGCCATCAGCTCGGAGATTCGTTGTTTTTCTTCCTGGTTCATTGGCTCGGGCCTCCTCCCAAACGGTCACGTACCGCTCAGATCAAATGAGCGTCCCGGCGCCGGTTGTCAACGGGTGCATGGCTCAACGCGCTACCTTCGTGCGCGGAGCTGCCTGCGCCTACCCGGCCTCAAGAAGGACGACGGCGGACGCAGCGATCCCGTCGCCGCGTCCCAACGCACCTATCCCTTCCGGGCTCGAAGCCTTAACGTTTATCCGCGCAGTTTCGGCGTGCAGCACCTGCGCTAGCTGTTCGCGCATCGCGGGCAAATGAGGCGCGAGCTTCGGGCGCTGAGCAAAGACGGTGAGGTCGGCGTTGACCAGCGCAAAGCCCCGGCTTTGCGCCATCCTCCATACCTCGGCCAGCAGCGTCAGACTTGAGACATCCGCATAGCGCGGATCGGTATCCGGAAAATGTCGCCCTAGGTCGCCTTCGCCGAGCGCGCCAAGAATCGCGCCAGCCAACGCGTGGGTTAGAACGTCGGCGTCGGAGTGGCCACGCAGTCCACGCTCGTAGGGTATCTCCACGCCGCCCAGGATAAGTCGGCGGCCCGGCTCCAGCGGATGGGCGTCGAACCCCTGGCCAACTCTGAGCTTCATCGCTTCACGTTTTGAGCCGCCGGAAGGCTCACGAGCCGTTGACAATGTGGGCGTCCGCATCCAAGCTCTTTGCAGCACGCCACCGACGCGGAAAGGCTATCGCGATGCCGTCGTTCTTGAAAAACCCCAAATTTATCGCCGGGGCTATTGTCGTCCTCTGGCTCGCCTGGGTCATCTACGAAAATTTCCAGCTAAACGCCGTCTCGCTGTCGCTTCTGCCTGGATTCAGCTTACATATACAGCTTTCTGCGGTGATTGTCGGCTCGGCCATCCTCGGATGCGTGCTGACCCTGCTGATTCAGTGGTTCTGGCGCAGGCGTTCCTCGAAAAACGCTTCGCAGTCGCCAGTGGCCTCGGGGGCAAGGAGCAGTACGGTAGCCTGAGTACCGGCTCGCAGAGTAGTTTCCAGGGCCGGGCCGATCAGCAGGGCGTCCGCCCGTGAAAACGAACTCAGAATTCCCGAGCCCTGATCGCCCGTCGGCCTGACGAACAGTTCGCCATCGCGAGGCTCCAGCCTTACCCGCACGAACTCCGTCATCTCGCGCGCGGTTTTTATATCCACGGCGCATCGCGCCGCGCGCCGCGCGAGCCCGAGCGCCGACCTGCCGCCCATTTTGAGCAGCGCCGGCCGCGCATACAGGTAAAAACACAGGACCGTCGAGACCGGGTTTCCGGGAAAGCCGAACAAGGGCCTCCCGTTCAGCAAGCCGAACTTGAGCGGACGGCCGGGCCGCTGCCGGATCCCATGAAAGACCTGTGCCATCCCGAGCTCGTCGAGAACCCGTTTCACGTGATCGAACTGCCCAACCGACACGCCGCCGGTTGTAAAGATGGCGTCGAAGGCGGCAGCCTCAGTTAGAAGCGCACGAATTTCCTCGGGCTTGTCCCGCACGATAGGCATCAGAACCGGTATCCCTCCGGCTTCGGTCACAGCGCCGGCAAGCGCATACCCGCTCGAGTTGACAACCTGGCCACCGGTCGGCACCTGATCCACGTCCACCAGCTCGTCGCCGGTGCACACGATAGCGACCCGCGGTTGCCGACAGACGCTTACCATCGCGCGGTTGAGCGCCGCGAGCATCCCAAGGTCTGCCGGACGGAGCACCTTGCCTGGTTCGAGGGCGGATTCGCCAGCTCTGATATCCTCGCCGCGCGGCCGAACGCATGACCCGCGCTCGACCGGCGACAGGACGGCCACCTCGCCGTTTCCACCGTCAGTGCGCTCCACTGGGATAACGGAGTCTGCGCCGGCCGGTATCGGCGCCCCGGTCATGATCCGAGCGGCCTGCCCTGGCCCGACGGAGACGGACGGCATGGCACCCGCAGCTATCGTTTCGACCACGCGCAGACGGACCGGGCTGGCCTCGCTGGCCGTCGCTACGTCGGCCGCGCGTAGTGCGTAGCCGTCCATGGCGGAGTTATCGAAGCCGGGGATATCGCGCGGTGACCGCACCTGCTCGGCCAAGACGCGGCCAAGCGCGCCGAGAATCGAGACTCGCTCGCTGCCGAGCGGCGAAGCGTTTTTCAGAACCAGAGAGAGGGCTTCGTCAGGGCCTACCATCCGAAGCTAAAGAATACGCGCCGAGACAAGTAAGTGAAACGCGTCGGGGGTGGGTAGGTACCCAGAGCGTTTCGAGGAACTCTTCCCAACCGGCTTGAATTAGAACGAAGTTGCAACAGTAAGCCGGGTGCCCGGAATCCGCACGGGAAAACTCAGGAAATCGCGCGGAACTTCGCTTCCGAGAATCGCCGGGTTATACCAGCGCAGTTCAGAGACGGTCGTATGATGCGAGCGGGCGATGGCGCGCAAGGGCGTTCCGCCAGGCACCATTGCCAGATGATAAGGGGGAGGGTCGTTGTAGCTGACCTGCTGCATACCGAATGTAGAAGCGTTTCGTGCTATGAAGGCATCAGCCATGAACCGATCGAGCAACGAACGCGTACGTGCCGGAAGATGGCGGGCCAAGCTGCCATAGCGAATTCCGCGCAGCATCCAGAACCGATCAAGTGCACGCTCACCCTCGTTCCAGGCAACCAGCGTTATTTGCCAGTCGCCAGACTTTCCGTGCAGGCTGGCCAACAGTTCAGCAGCAGCCTGCGTGGACATTATCGGGTCCCGGCGCTCGTCAATCTCCTGATCGATTCGAAGTCCGAAACGGCGTGCAGTCGCCTTGGTAAGCTGCCAAGGACCCGCGCCACCACGAGCGAAATTGCTCTCAGCAAAGGTTAAATAGACAAGATCAGGGGGAAGATTCCGCTGTTCGAGCAGCCTTACCATCTGCGAAAGAAAAGGCCGGCAGCGGTCGAACGAAAGCTCCAGGTTTAGGGGATGGGCCAGCACCGCCCGGATGTACTTTCGAACCGCCAGATTCAAGACCACCGGAAAGGGTGGTACAGACTGCGGCCGACTCAGAACGAATGACCAACGCCTCGGCGAGGCCACGGCCTGATTTGGCGTAATCGAGATGAAATCAGTCGGCAGATCGGGCAATACGGTGACTGGATACGAATCGAGCGCACGCGAGCTGATAGGACCAGCAAAAAGATTAGGCGATATCCACGGCTGTAGGTCGAGGACGATCGCCAAAAAGAAGCCAACAAAAAGCCTAAAGATGCCCTTACCCATCGAACACCGCTGCTCGGGCAAACCTACATGAGACCTCCAGCCGAAGCAAGCCAAATGGGGCAGCCTTGCTTAAAAAAAGCTCATGTAACATCGCTGCTAATCTAATGCCATGAAGAACAATCGTCATCTAAAAGGCTTTGTGCTAGCCTGATCGACTCCCGGGACGCTTCGAAGACCGGGCGATTCGTCGCCGCTACGGACTCCCCTGGCGCCATCCCGGGCGCTCTCTTCGATGAGCGCGAGGCAAAGCACCATCCCGTCGCACTTTTATGCCATCGCCGACTCCTCGTTCGGCGACGAGCCGATCGGCCTGGTGAGCGCCCTCCTCACCGGGGGCGCCAAGATCATTCAGATTCGCCTCAAGGATCTACCAGCCGGGCGCCTGCTCGAAAGTGCCCGCAGAGCCGTAGCCCTATGCCACCAACATGGGGCGACGGTGCTCATAAATGACCGCGCAGATGTCGCGCTCCTGGCCGGAGCTGACGGGGTGCATCTGGGCCAGCAGGACCTTCCTTTGAAGGCGGCTCGCGGACTGCTGGGCGCAGACCGCATCATTGGCATCTCGACTGCGAATCTGGAACAAGCCTTGTCTGCACAGGCCGAAGGCGCTGATTACATCGGTTTCGGGCCGCTTTACCCTGGTGGGCTTAAGCAAAACCCTGCGGGCAAAGGTCTTGATGCGCTACGCAAGGTACGGGCGGCTGTAAAAATACCCGTTGTCGCAATCGGTGGAATAACCGAGTCCAACGCAAGTGACGCCTTGGCGGCTGGCGCTGACGCCGTTGCGATCATAACCGACGTTCTAAAATCCAGCGACATCCCGGCTAAAGTTCGGCATTTGCTGGCACTGCGCTGACGCGCGCCCCGAATGCGGTGTCGGGCACGGCTGGCGCGGTCACGGCTCTTGAGTCACTGACTGCCCCAGTCGGCCAAGCGTTTGTGATGACTTCAGGGACGTCGCCGCCTCGTACGGCTTTTAGCTCCTAGCGCTCGTAACCGTAGTCATGCCACCGTTCAAGTACCTTGCGTTTGAGGTCCTCCGGCCAGGAATTGGCGAAATCTGCAACTTGCGTATAGGCGTGACGATACTCGGCGCTCCAAGTGTAAGGCAGCCAGGCGTTCACGACCCAGAAGCCGGTTTGCAGCGACTGGCGGTCCTCAGGGGTAAGGGCCGGGTTGAGCGGATTCGCCATGGCATTGTCGATCACCTGGTATGACTTGGCGTGCATCCGCGTGCTCATCGCCCAGAACACTTCCTGCAGGTCGGTTACGTCCACGTCCTCGTCCACGAAAATTGCGCCATGCTGCGCCATGCGCGGGGAAGTCAACAAGACCCCGAGGATTCGCTGGTGGACACCTGGCTCAGGCTTGACGGCGATGGCCGGCGCGACCTGAGGGGTATGGTAGTAGACCGCCTTGACGGCGATTCCGTGGCGCTTTAGGCGCTCCTCAGCCACGGCGCTCAGC
Organism: Deltaproteobacteria bacterium; assembly: GCA_021792265.1. Lineage (GTDB taxonomy): Bacteria > Desulfobacterota > Binatia > Binatales > Binataceae > JAJYVB01. The sequence goes on from JAJYVB010000087.1 coordinate 8,089, forward strand.
AGAATCGACTGCGGTATCGCAGCGTCGTCGTGCGGTTTGCCCATGTTGGCCATCGTATGGATAGGGTTGCGGCGATGGGTGACGCACGTGACGCGGGCAAGCCCCGCCTTGGAACCGTGGCCAACGTGGCCGGTGTATTCACCGAACGGTCCCTCGTCAGCGCGTACGCCTGGCAATATCTCCGCTTCGATCACCATCTCAGCGTTCGCGGGCACCTCGAGGTCGTTTGTCTCGCACTTGACGAGAGGCACTCCCTCGCCGAGGTAACCACCGGCCACCTCGGCCTCGCTCACGCCATGCTCCAACGAGGTGATCGCCGCCAGATGGGCTGCCGGATGGGCCCCTATGACGAGCGCTATCGGCATCGGCTTGCCAGCCGCTTCGTATTTGCCAAAGATATGGCCGCCATGCTGGGCGTCGGGCAGCAGCAGCACTGTAAAGCTCTGCTCGTCGCGAAGCATGCAGCGGTAGGTGGCCCAGTTCACCCACTGGCTCTCGGGATCCTTGACGACCACGATGTTCCAGGTGCCGATGTAGCGGCCGCCATCGACGCTTTTAATCCATGGAATGGGATAATTGAGCAGATTGGCCTCGGCACCGGGAACGACTACTTCCTTGCAGGGCGCTGAACGCCGTTCGACCTGCACTGGGCGTCGCCGCTGCCGAAGGCCCTCTTTGACCTGGTCGATAAGTTGGCGCACGCTTGCAGCCTTATTTTCAAGGCCCAGTGCCAGCGCTAGCCGCGCATGCATCGGCCGCCCGGGTCCGAGCAGCACGGCTGCCAACTGTTGGCCGGGATAGTCCTTCACGTTCTCGAACAGCGGAGCGGGCGCCTGGCGTTCGCAAGCGAGGCGGCTTATGGCGCCGGCCTCGAGATTCCAATCGACCTGGGTGCGAACTCGAACCAGCTCGCGCTCAGTTTCGAGTACCTTGAGAAAATCCCTCAGATCGCGCCCTGTTGCGGACATCGACTGCACCTCATCCGGATAAAGTGGGAAGATTGGCCCAACCTTGACACGGGAACGGGCCCATTTCCAGACCTGCGCCGGTGTGCGTCATGAACATCGGAAGCGTGCCGCGGCCGGAAACCATGAGCTTGGGCGCTCACGCAACCCGGATGCCAGTGTCCATGGGAATCAGGACCGGCTACTCAGCCGGGCGTGCGATGGCCCAGGGCGATTTCGAGGAGGACGAGCAGATCGCGCGCGCACGCCTCCACACGCTCCTCCTCGGGTAAAGGCAGAGCAAGCCGGAGACAAAAAGTGCGGCCTGTTAGGGCTTGGGCTGCCGTGGTCCGGTCACGTTGAGATAGGTATCCTCCCGGCGCATTCTGCGAGCGTCCGGCGGGGGATCCTCTCCGAAAGAAGCCGCTCTTTTGGCAACATCAGCCACCCGCGAATCCGCGTCGTTGCTCAGCGTCTTCAGGTCCTGCTCGGCTTCCTGGGTCCCGAGGTAGGAGAAGATGACAGCCGCGACTATGCGCTTGTTTGGATTCTTGCTCTCCGAATCCTTGATCGCAGCGCTCATGGTTGAGTCCGAATGGATGCCAAGAAATGCCTCGGTCTTTGCGGCTTCAATTCGCGCACACGGATAGTCCTCATGAGCTTGATTGAGGGCCGCCCAAGCAGGCATTGGAGCAGCTTTAGGCGTTGGAGCAGGAGCGATAGGGAAGGCACCGAAAGCGCCCACTACCGGACCTTCCCCACCAGTGACGAAGGGCAGTTCAGCGTGCGTTTGCCCCGCGATCCTGGCGCGACCCGCCATCGGTGCAGGATTGCCCGTCTGAGCGGCTGCCGGCCGCAACACCGAGGAATACTTAGCCAGTCGCGCATCCACCGACTTGAGGTAGCCCCGGTAGTACTCTTTGTACTGATCGCTTACCTCGGAATAACCGTTGCCCGCCCAGGCGAAAATAAGCGGCCATTCCGCGCCGCAAGCGAGCCCATAGTGGTACAGAGACAACGTGGCATACGATGCCAGATCGGCCCACAGAACCAACTCGTGCCTGCCGTCATGATTGAGATCCAGCACGCTCTTCGCAAGATCCTGCCCATATGAACCGCCCGCGTAAAGTTCGAACCCCGTCGGCGTTTTGTCGAAAATTTCTCATTGGTCGCATTGCGGTGACTGTCGGCCGCCGGAGTTGGCGGTCAGGATCAAAGAAAGATTGCCGGAGTTCCGCAAATCGGCAAAACGAAACTCGCATACCTGATCCCCGAACGGTACCCCCTCCTTTTCACTCTCCTCTTTGCTGAGGCCAAAGCTACGCCCCTCGAAATCCTGTACGGCGTCCAGCGAAGGCGGATTCGAGGCGAGATTGTGAGCAGCGTTCACCGACCAATCGGCTTTCTCAAGGTCCGCGGGCGGAGCGCCGCCGGCATTGGCCCGCCACCCCGTTGGCAGGGACAGGGCCAAACAAAGCGTAATCCCGATTAGCGTCCTTTTGTTCATGGCTTAAACCTAAGGGCTGCACGCTGCTGCACCCGCTCATCGTCTGAGCCTCGGACCGAAGCGACGCGGCAACGGCGCAAAGCCCATGACTGCTCCGCGCCGCAGAGAAATTTGCGCTGGCCCGGCTCAGCGCGACATGCGAACCGAGCAGACGGCGCTGTTAACGGCGTCAGGGTAACTCAGGGAATCGGCACCGGCCAGCGCACCGGCTCCCCTTTTAGCTCACGATAAAGATCGGCGGGCTCCGGTTCGTTCCAAAACCCAAGCCGGATTTTTGCGACCTGAGCCACGGAAGAGTCTGGATCCCTCGTCAGCCCTTGCAGGTAACTCTGGGCTTCGCCCGTGCCGATTAGAGAAAACATAACCGCTGCCAACTTACGATCGTATGGATCGCCACTCTCTGAAGCCTTGATCGCGTAGTTCATCGTGCGTCCCGATTGCTCCCCCAGAAATGCCTCGGTCTTTGCGGCATCGACCCAGGTGCAGGTGTCCGCGGAGTTAGGAGCGCTCTCAACAGGACGGGAAGACGCGGGCACTGGAATCCTGACGAACGCAGGACCTGGCGGAGGCC
>JAJYVB010000001.1 GCA_021792265.1 Deltaproteobacteria bacterium
GGCCGGCGTACGCCGTCAACAAAGTCAGTGCGGAAGCCTTCTTCACCCCTGAGCAGCTCGCCAACGCGCGCCGGCGCATGGAGGGCTGGACCAAGCTTCTCTCGCGCACCGGACGTTAAGGGGTGATGCGCGCCCGGCTTCAGGGCGCGTCTAAGTGCGGGGTGACGCCGGCTGCGCCTTCCGGCTGCGGCCGGTGAGCGCTCGGGAAACCCGCCACGGCAGAAGAGTGCGAAGCAGCCGCATCGCGTTTTTCAGGTCGAAAGGCGCATAGTTGAGCGCGCGGATGAAACTGCGGCGCGCCAGGCGCCGGTCACCCGCGCGCATCGCTCCGAGTCCCTTGTAGCCAAAGGCGGTCGCGTAAGCGCGGCGGGTTGCACGGACCAGGGGACGAGCGTCGCGTCCGTGGCGCTCCAGGACGCGATGGACGAACAGCGGGTGGTAGCGCTCGTAACGCTCCATGCGTTGGTCAATCGGCGTCGTTCGATAACTGATGAAAGGATGCGGTACGAAGAAGAACTCGCCCAGACCTCGCACCCGCATCCAGAGGTCAGGATCCTCGTAAGCACGCAGCTCCGGGCAGAAACCGCCGCTCTCGACAAACGCTCGTCGGTGCATCACGACCGCGCTTGGCAGAATCGGCCACCAGCGCCGCAAGAGTTCGCCCATCGCGGGCGCATGGGCCATTTCGGGCGGCACGAACGACTGGCTGATCACGGCGCCGTTCGCCTCTACCGAAAGGCCGTCAGAGTAAACGAGCACCACTTCTGGGCGCTTGTCGAGCACGCCGGCCGTTGTCTCCAGCTTGCCTTCGAGCCAAAGGTCGTCGGCGTCGAGAAATGCCACGTAGTCACCGCGAGCGTGCGCTACGCCGACGTTACGCGCAGCACCCGCACCGGCATTGGGCTGGCGGATTACGGTCAATCGGCCGGCGTAACGCCCTAGGATCTCCGCGGTGGCATCGGTTGATCCGTCGTCGACCACGATCACCTCAAAATCGTCTTCCAGGCGCTGTGAGAAGACGCTTTCGAGCGCCCTTTCTATGGTGCTTTCTCCCTGATAAACGGCGATTACGACCGAGACCTTCATCGTTCAACGAAAAACGCTAGCAGGCCGGAGGCCGGACCGTTTTTCGGTCCGGCCTCCGCTCTCCACGAGCGCCACGGTCGATGCCACTTGAATCACGCTCGGGCCCGTCAACTGCCGGCGTCCGTTGTCCTTATGCACGCTCGTTATTGCCCGCTGCCCGGCTCCCGCTCAGCCCCTTATATCGGAAGCCGGCTTGTACATGACGAGGTGGCGCTTGTTCTTTATCCAGTCGTCGATCTGCGCCAGCGTCATGTAGTGGGATATATCGAACCTTTCCCAGTTAACGATCTCGTTCAATTCCTTCTTCCATCGCTTGAACGGCTTTTTGTCCGGCGGCGGCGGTCCAAAACACATGATATCGAGCAGCGCCAAATCCTCCGGCACGCCGAGGATGGGTTTCAGCGCGTTTTGTGCTTTTTCCTGTCCGAGCAACGTGACCCACCAGACGTTGTAGCCGAGCGCGGCGGCGGCCAGATGGGCGGCCATCGTCGCCGCCGCGACGCTTTGCAACAGAATGCGCTCGGCGTTGGCGACATACATCCGGGCAAGCTCGGAGGTATCGCTGTCGGGCAAAACGGGAAAGGCTCGCACCCAGCGAAAGTCGCTCGCCACCACGATGAAGCCCGGTGCTGTTCTAAGCCCGCGGTAATCCGGCGTGGGAAACTTCATCTTGAGCTTCGCGCGGGAGTTCTGCTCGTTAACGCAATAGTCGGCGATCTTATTCTTGGTGTCGGGATTGGTGACGACGATGAAGTGCCAGGGCTGCGCGTCAGCCCCCGAGGGGCTATGGCGTGCGGCTTCCAGAATCATTTCGTAATGTTCCCGGGGCACTACGTAGGACGGGTCGAAACTCCGGATAGTGATTCGGTTGCGGACAATTTCCATGAACTGATTGTAACGCGAGTAGTCAGCGGACTGTCCTGAGCTGGCGTGCTCTGCAGCAGCTTTGTTCGCCATCGATGTTTTCCTTGCCTTTGTCTGCGGGCGGCTTGTCTTGCCGCTCGCTGAATCGTGAGGCCTGTCCGACTACTTATTTGCTCGCCCGTTCCGGGCGGTAGCTTTCAACCCGAGTGCGGTGCACGGTCGTTTGCCACAACGATGCGCAGCCTCCTCACGTGAGCACCGGCTGAGGATGCAGTCGTAAGCTCAACTTACTTGAGAGGCGGGACCCTGGGAAGCGCTGGTTTCGCGAAAAGCGGCGTAAGCACGCGCAATAGACGCGCCGAGGAGCCTGTGATACCGGCTCCTCGGCGCTGATGTCCCTAGCTGCTTTTCAGCGGCTGCCTACGCGTCGAAGTAGAGGGCGAACTCGTAAGGATGAGGTCGAAGGCGGGTGGGGCTCACCTCCCGCGACATCTTGAAGTCGATCCAGGTCTCGATCAGGTCCGCAGTGAAGACGTCGCCTTTGAGCAGGAACTCATGGTCGCGCCGCAAACACTCAAGCGCGCCCTCCAGCGACGCTGGCATGCTCGGCACGTCGGCCAGTTCCGCGGGTGTCAACGCATAGATGTCCTTGTCAAGCGGCTGACCGGGGTCAAGACGGCGCTGGATTCCATCGAGTCCCGCCATCAGCATCGCGGAGAACGCCAGGTAAGGGTTGCAGGTCGGATCCGGGAAGCGCACCTCGATGCGCTTGCTCTTGGGCGACGGCGAATACATCGGGATGCGCACGCCGGCCGACCGATTGCGGCTCGAGTAGGCGAGATTGATCGGCGCCTCGAAACCCGGCACCAGCCGGCGGTACGAGTTGGTCCCCGGATTGGTGAAGGCCGCGAGAGCCGGAGCGTGCTGCAGGATGCCGGCAATGTAATGCAGGGCCAACTCCGACAGGCCGGCATAACCCGACCCCGCAAACAGCGGAGTCTCACCTTTCCAAAGGCTCTGATGCGTATGCATGCCGGAGCCGTTGTCGCCGAAGACCGGCTTGGGCATGAAAGTTACGGTCATACCGTGGCGGATCGCGACGTTCTTGCAGATGTACTTATGCCAGCTCAGCCAGTCCGCCATCCGCAGCAGTGGCTGAAACCGCATGTCAATCTCGGCCTGGCCTGCCGTCGCGACCTCGTGATGGTGCTTCTCCACCTGGATGCCCACCTGCTCCATCACTCGCACCATCTCGGTGCGCACGCCCTGCAGGCTGTCGTTGGGCGGAACGGGAAAGTATCCCTCCTTGTAACGCGGCTTGTAGCCCAGGTTCTGGCCCTCGCGGCCGCTGTCCCAGATACCCTCGTTAGACTCGATGTAGTAGTAGCTGGAATGCGCGGTGGTGTCGTAGCGAACGCCGTTGAAGATGAAGAACTCGGGCTCCGGGCCGAAATAGGCGGCATCGCCGATACCTGTGGACTTGAGATAGGCCTCGGCTTTACGCGCAACATTGCGCGGGTCGCGGCTATAGTCCGTGCGCGTAATAGGGTCGGATACGTTGCACAAAATGGTTAGGGTGGGGTCCTTGGCGAAGGGTTCCATCACCGCGGTGTTTGGGTCGGGAATGACCAGCATGTCGCTGGCCTCGATGGCCTGCCAGCCGCGGATCGACGACCCGTCAAAGCCCAGGCCTTCCTCGAAAACCGACTCATCGCGGAATTCGCTGACGGGAACCGTGAAGTGCTGCCACTGGCCGAGCAAGTCCATAAACTTGATATCGACCACTACGGCGCCCTTTTCTTTGACCATCTGAAGTACTTGCTTCGGCGTCATCTGACCTTACAATCCTCCTGGCCCGTTTCGTGCTCGGGCAAACGTGATTTGCTTAGCAAGAAGGCTGCCAGCCCTCCAATTGTGCTCTATTGCGTCCGCAAAAGGACGTTTCACGAAGCTTCGTGGACCGGCACCGGTACGCTTCAGTCTTTTGCCATGAAACCGAGCCTTAGGCAACTTGTGGGGGACGGTGCTGCCAAGGAGTTTGGCATAGAGGCGGCGGCGTCGGTAGCTGCCCAGGCGGCCGGCCGGAATTCCGGCTTGGCGCCTTTGCCACGTGCGCAATAACTGCGCAGGGACGTGCCCAATAGCTGCGCACCGTGAGCGTCGGGGCGGCAGCTCAATCGAATACGAGGCTTGCGTAGGACACCGCCGAATCGGTCTCCGGTTCGACCGCTACGCCGTATTTGAGCAGTCGGCCGGCCCGCCCGCGCAACAGTTCCAGTTGTACGTACATCGGGGCAAGCCCGCAGATGCGCCGGCGGTCCTGTTCGGCGGCGACGGCCGTAAAAAAATCGACGGGGTCGCCGCGCTCGATTGTTTCGATTAGCGCCAAGTCGTGGCGCTTGAGGTCCTCGAGCACGCCGTCGCCGTCCACGCCGAAGCTGTCGCCGAATTTGCGCCCAATATGGGCGAAGTCCACACCCGAGATGATCAAAGTGCGGCGCTTCTCGGCTGCCAGCAGTTCTCCGAGCGCATCGAGGAACGACGACACGCGGCCGTCACTGGCCGGCATGGCGGCGCGCCGCACCAAATCGTAAAACGACCCTACCAGGATAGGCACCACCTGGTAGCCGTCGACGCCGAGCGTTGCAGCAAGGAACAACGTCTGGAATTCGATCGAATGCTCTTGGCGGTGAAGGAGTTCGTCGACAAAAAGATCGCCCCGGCGGTAACGCCCGGCGAGGCGTTTCACGAATTCCGCATCGGTAGGCACCGTCCCGAGCGGCGTTTCGTAATCCTTGAAGGTTGCAGCGAAAAGCTCGGGGCCGCCGCCATAGTGCGAGGTTGCCAAAATGATGATTAGTTCAGGCTTCTCGCGCCTCATCAGCTCGGCGTAAGCGTGCGCATAAGCGGCGGCTCCCCTGCGGGGATCGATATGGGGTGAGATCAGCCCCTGTGGGGTCCGCGAGCGTTCCGCCGCCTTCCGGCTTGGTCCCGCACAGCCAGCGGCCTCGAAATATGCAGCGATTTCGGCGCGCAGTGCCTCGGGCTCGGCGGCGTAGCATAAGCCGGCGTGAGCGGCGGAGCGGCTGGCGCTGGCAAGGAACTCGTCGCGCACGCGGCGCGCGCGTTCCGCGAAGGCTGGCGTATCGAGCAAGTAGGCCGCATCAAGCGCCGCGACCAACTCCTCCAGTTGCTCGGGCGCGAGGGTTGTCTGAAAACGCTGCTCAAAAGCCGCGCGAATTTCGTCGAGGCTCGTCGCCCCGTTGAAAAGTGTGGTCAGGTAGTAAGCTCCGACTCCGACCACCAGCGGGTCAGGCGCCACGCCCAGAGGATCACGCAGACAAACCAGAGTTTTTCCCTGATGCTGAACCGGAAAGGCCTCGACCATTCTCATGCGGGGCCGCTGCGGCGTCGAACGTGGTTCTTGCACGGTGGGATCGACGGACGATGCGCCTGAGGCGTCTATACCGGGCGCGGCCGCGCCGGTCGGCTCTAGCAAGCAGCCGGACCCTCGGTCCCGCCTTCGAGCTCTCCGTCCCTATTCGTAGTCGTCGCCGAAGTGGGCGCGCACGATTCGTGCCTTAAGATATTCGAGCGTGCCGAGGTCTTCGACGATGTCGCCGCCCGTGTCGTAGAAGAAAAGTTCGCCGCTTTTGGTCCGGCCCACCGCGATGATCCATTCCAGATCGTCGCGGTCCTCTAGCAGATAGTTGATGGTCTGAGCGACACCGCGGCCCGGAATAATGGTGATTTTGGGTCGCGGCTGCTTTTCCTTTTCCTGCTTCGGCATTTTTTCCGCTTGAGACCTCTGGCGGGAAGGCAAAGCCTCACGAAACAGCTTACGAACGCCGCGCGTTCGAAGTCAAGACCAGACTTGCGACGAGCTCGACGTGATGCGTGTTGGGAAAAAAGTCGAAGGCACGCACCTGCTCGAGGCAGTAACCCGCTACGGCCAGCCCTCTTAAGTCGCGGACCAGCGTGGCGAGATTGCACGACACGTAAACGAGCCGCGGGGCGCATAGCTTCGCCAAGGGCTCAACTAAACGCGCTGCACCGCCGCGCGGCGGATCGAGCACAACCACGGCGGGCCGATAGCCGGCGCGCGCGAGAAAGTCCGTCATCTCCGCCGCGTTCAGAGTTACAAATCGAGCTTGGGCCAGCCCCAGGCGTTGCGCGTTGCGCGCTGCCGCCTCGATCGCCTGCGCATCCACATCGGCACCGAGTACGCTGGCGCCGCGCCGGACCGCAGGGAGACTCAGGTTTCCCGCTCCGCAGAACAGATCAAACACCGAAAGGCCGGGCTCGATAGCCGCAAATGCCATAACCGTGCCGACTAGCTTACGGTTCTGCACGCGGTTGACCTGGCTGAATAGATCCGCTTCAAGATCGAGCGACAGCCCGGGTTCGACTTCGAGCGATACCGTGGTGTTTCCCCACGCCGCGCGGCGCGCGCCAGCGCGCAACACGACGCCGCAGAGCCCGTGGCTGCGCAATCCAACGGCCTCGCGTTCGACGAGCTTCCGCAGTGTTTCCAGTTCGCCGCTACTGGCGTGCGATCCCAAATGGGCTACCGTGGCCGTGCCGCCGTCGCAGGTGACGACTTCGATTTCACGGCATTGTCTTCCGAAAAGCTGAGCCAGTTCCCGCGGCATCTGCAGCGCGGGGTCGGCAACCAGGCAACGGTCGATGGCGACGAGTCCCCGTCCGCCCGGTTCCCGAAATCCCAATTCACCACCTGGCCCGACACAGAGCCGGATGCGGGAGCGGTAACCGAACTCGCTGGGCGACGGTTCGACCAGATGCGCCGGGTCGGCGTCGTAATTCAGCGCTCGTTTAAGTTCTCGCGCGACGATCTCGCCCTTCAGGCGCAATTGTCCATCATAACTAATATGCTGCCAGTCACATCCACCGCATCGCGGCAGGTACGGGCAAGGCGAGCTGCGCCGGTCAGGTCCTGGGCGAACCACGCGCTGCAGACGGGCCATGGCGTAGTCGCGCGTCTCGCTTGCGATCTCAACCTCGACGAGATCGCCTGGCGCCGCATGCGGAACCATCACCGCCTTTCCGGTGATATGGCCAATACCGTAAGGTCCGAGTCCCAGTGCAGTTATTTCCAGTGTCGGCACGCCGCTAAACGCTGCGCCGGCACGCCGCGGCAAGTTGCTTGCGTGTCACGTCCAATAACGTCCTTGTGTGGGCCTAGTCCACGTAGTCCCATCGGTTCAGCACCCGGATGATAGCTGACCGGCAGCCAGCGTCTCTATTGCGTCCCATTAGAGAGTAAGGGCTACTGGTTGCTCCGCAGTGCCGCCAACTTGGAAACCGTCATGCAACTTGGAGGCTGTCATGCTCGAGCTGGACGAGTGCGTTTTCTAGCCGCGTTCTTCCGGTGGGCATATAATCGGAGCGGGTCAAAGCGCCCGCACCTGTAAAGGGCGACGTTGCTGACCAAACGTGATGAAGTTGTCAGAGAATCCGGATATCGAGCGTTCGTTGGACGCGGCCGCTCGCGAGGGTGAGGCGCAACTTTTCGAGCGCTTTTCCGAGCGCCTATTCGCGCGCCAGCCGGTTCAGGCGGCCCAGCTCGCGCCTGAGCACCGTGCCCGAATAGCGCGCGACAGTTTCGAGTTCTTCTACACCCGCTCCGAGAACGTAGCGGTTCGGGTATTCGAAACCGCTGGTCGCCTCACGGCCATCGAAACCTTGATGCCTGACTGCCCGTTCATTGTCGACAGCCTGATTGAGTACTTTCACGAGCGCGGCACCCCGGTAACGACCCTGCTCCATCCGGTGCTGCACGTTGCGCGCGACGCGAGCGGCAAAGTGCTCTCGCTGGAAACTGCGAGCGCCGCTGAGCAGCGCGAATCGCTGGTGCACGCCGAACTCGAACTGGCACTCGACGGCGATGCGGTTAGCGCGACGCAGCGCGAGGTAGCCCGGATAGTGAACGAGGTTTATCTGGCGACCGAGGATTTCGAGGCGATGACCGGGAGGGCGCTCGCGATCTGCGAGGAGACTGCCGCGGTGCGCGAGCTGGTCGAGGTGCGAGACTTCCTGCGCTGGCTGGTGCAAGGCGGCCTGGTTTTCCTCGCTTATCGGCGTTACACGGTGGAATCACACGACGGTGCGATTACGCTGGCCGCCGATCAGTCGGCGTCGCTGGGAACGGCGCGCGGTGAACATGGTTCGCGCTTCGACACTCCGCGCGCTATCGCCGAGCTGGACGCGGCCCATCGCCGCCTCCTTTTCGAGGGCCCTGCGCTTATCGTAGGCAAGACGCGCTCCGCAGCGCGGGTCCATCGGCGCCGCCCGATGGAGGACTTGACGCTGCGGCGCACCGATTCAAGCGGCCGTGTGACTGGCTTCGATCGCTTCCTCGGGCTCTTCACCTCGAAGGCTTACGTCGAGGAAGCGCAGCATATTCCAATGCTGCGCGCCAAATTCGCTGAAATCCTCCGCTCCGAGCAAGCCGCTCCCGGCTCGCATGATTTCAAGGAGCTGGTGAGTGCCTTCAACAGCCTGCCCAAGGAGGAATTGTTCAGGGCCTCGGTTGCCGAACTGCGCTCGCAGCTTGACCTTATCCTGGACCTGAAAAGCCAACTCGAGGTGCGCCTGGCGATTTACCCAGACCCGGTGCGCGGCAACGTTGCCGTATTGGTGGTTATGCCGCGTGAGCGGTTCTCGGCCGAGGTCAGGCAGAAAATCCAGGATACCCTGGGGCGTCATCTGGGCGGACCGCTGGTCTACTACCATCTGGCACTAGGCGAGGGTTATACGGCGCGGCTCCATTTCTGCTTTGCAGCTCCCTCGCCGCCGCCGGAGATTATCTCGGAGTTGAGCCAGGAGGTGAGTCGTCTTGCGCGTACCTGGCACGAGCGGCTCCGTGAGCGGCTAGTCGAGCGTTCCGGCGCGCAGCGATCGGTCGAGCTGATTGCCCGCTGGGGAGACGCGTTCGACGCAGGATACCAGGCAAGCACGCCTGTCGAGCGGGCAGTAGGTGATATCGAGCGTATGGAGGCTTTGCTGGCCGGCGCCGAGCTCGGCCTCGAGCTGCTGCCGCTCGAGGGCGAAGCGGACGGCGGGCAAGGCGAGCTTCGTATGTACGAAGTTTCGCAGGCGCCCACGCTGTCGGATCTGGTTCCGATGCTGCAAAACTTCGCCATCCGAGTGGTGTCCGAAGAGGCTCACGAGCTGCGCCCGCATGGCGACGGAAGAATGGAGTGCGCCTTTCTCCAGACCTTCCGGGTTTCAGGGATCCCATGGGAAACGCTCGGCCCGGACGGAGCCAAGGTACTTGGAGACGCCCTTTCCGCGGTTTATACGGGACGGGCCGAGAACGATTTGCTCAATGCGCTTACTGTAAAGGCGGGGCTATCCTGGCGCGAAGTCGCGCTGCTTCGCGGTTACCTCGCGGCGGCTTTCCAGATGCGTCTGGCACCGGCGCGTCCGGCGTTAAGACGCGTCCTGCTGCAGGACCCTGAACTGTCGCGGCTTCTGGTGGAACTGTTCAACGAACGGCTCGACCCCAATCGCGAGACCTCGCAGCAGCGGATCGCCGAGCTTCGCGGGCGATATCTGGAGTGCCTGGGGGCTATCGACAATATCGCCGACGATCGGACCGCACGCGCGCTGCTGTCGATGGTCGAGGCCACGGTCCGAACCAATTACTTCCTCCCGCCGCCCGCACCGGACCCTTATATTGCGCTCAAGTTCGAGAGCGCCCGAATCGCGAACCTCACGGATACCCTGCCGCTCTTCGAGATTCACGTCTCAAGCCCGCGGATGGAAGGATGCCATCTGCGCGCCGGCAAAGTCGCCCGCGGCGGCATCCGATTCAGCGACCGGCCCGACGACTACCGCACGGAAATCCTGGACCTGATGAAGACCCAGACGGTCAAGAACGCCATCATCGTTCCCGTTGGCGCCAAGGGAGGATTTATAGTCAAACCGCACGGGCAGCGTCCGACCGGCCGCGAAGAGGCGGTTCAAGCCTATCGCACCCTCATCAGCGCGATGCTCGATCTGACCGACAAACGGCCCGGCGAGCAGCCGGCCCACCCTGAGGGCGTCAAAGTTCTCGACGACGACGGGCCGTATCTCGTGGTCGCCGCCGACAAGGGAACCGCTGCCTTCTCGGACATCGCTAACGAGATAGCCGAACAGCGCGGCTTCTGGCTGGGTGACGCCTTCGCCTCGGGCGGCAAGCATGGCTATGACCATAAGGCGATGGGAATCACCGCGCGCGGCGCGTGGGAGTCGATCAAGCGCCACTTGCGCGAGATGGGGCGCGACCCGGTGCGGGGCAAGCCGATCACCATGGTTGGGATCGGCGACATGTCGGGCGACGTCTTCGGCAACGGGCTGCTGGTGTCGGATAATGTAAAGCTGATAGCCGCCTTCGATCATCGCCACATTTTCATCGATCCCGACCCCGATCCCGCGCGCAGCTATGCCGAGCGCAAACGCCTGTTCGAGTTGCCCAATTCACAGTGGTCCGACTACCGCAGCGAGTTGCTGAGCTCCGGCGGCGGTATCTTTCGCCGGGGCCAGAAACGAATCATCCTCAGCCCCGAGGCGCAGTCGGCACTCGGGTGTGACGCGGCCGAACTCGACAGCGACAGCTTGGTTCGCGCAATTTTGCGAGCTGATGTTGACCTTCTTTATAACGGCGGCATCGGGACCTACGTCAAGGCCGCCAGCGAGACCGATCCCGAGGTCGGTGACCACGCCAACGATGCCTGCCGAGTAAACGCGCGCGAGATTCGCGCCAAGATCGTGGCTGAGGGCGGCAATCTCGGCTTCACCCAGCGAGCTCGAGTCGAATACGCGCTTTCGGGCGGACGCATCAACACCGACGCCATCGACAATTCGGCGGGAGTCGATACGTCAGATCACGAAGTTAATCTGAAAATTCTTCTCAAGCCTGTTCTGGAAAGCGGCCGCTTGAGTTTCGAAGATCGCAACGTCCGGCTTCGCGACTGCACCCGCGAAGTGGGCGAACAGGTGCTGCGGGACAACCGCGACCAGGTCCTATTGCTCAGCCTCGAACAGAGCCGAAGCCGCGCGCGTGTCGAACTGTTTGCCGATTACCTGGCTGAGATCGAGCATCGCGGCCTGCTGCGTAGCCACGAAGAGGCCCTGCCTTCACCCGCAGCGCTGCGCCAGCGCCATCCGCTCTATCCCGGCCTGAGCCGCCCTGAGCTGGCGGTGATCACTGCCTACACGAAGATTGGCCTGACGGCGCGCCTGAGCAGCTCGGAACTCGTCAACGACCCCTGCCTGGTCGAGCGCTATCTCATGCCCTATTTCCCACCCTCGATCGTGCGCGATTTCGGCGACTACGTTGGCCGCCACGGTTTGTGCCGCGAGTTAATCGCGACCCGCCTTGCCAATGAGATCGTGGACGTAATGGGGTCGACGTTCATCTTCGAATTTGCGACCAATCACGGAGCCTCAGCGCTGGAAGTGGCTCGCGCCTGGATCGTCGGCTCAGCGATTCTCGACGTGGGCGGCCGCGTCGAGCGTCTGAAGGCGCGTGAGATGGCGAGCGCAGGCGAGGAGAGTGCTTTTTTTGCGCTCGAACGGGCCGTGCGCCGCGCCAGCCGCTGGTTCCTGATGAGAGGGCGCTTCGATGCCGTGCTGGGCGACCTGGTGGCGCGCTTCAAGGCCGACTTCGCGCGCTTGGCAGGATGCCTCGACGGCGCCCTGGTAGGCAGCGAAAGCCAGAGTTTCGAGCGTTCCTACCGCGAGCTGCGCGCCGCGGTTCACGAGGAGGAACTGGCGCACGATCTTGCACGACTCGACTTCGCGGACCATCTGCTCAACGTGCTCGATATAGGCTCGGCCCAACGGCGTCCTGCGCCTTACGTCGGCATGCTGTACTTTGGCCTGGCCCGGCATATCGACTTTGCGCTGCTCCAGGACGCCCTGCGTTCGATCCGACCCGATGATTCCTGGCAGCGTCGCGCCGCTCGGGAGCTGGCCGACGAGCTGCTCGAAGCACGAGCGAGGCTCTGTGTAAACGCACTCGAACTTTCGACCGAGGGCTCAGCCTTCGAGCAAGCGCTGAGTCGGTTGATAAAAGACCACCAGGGTGCGATTACCGCGCTGGAGCGGCTGTTTGCCGAACTTCGCGCCCAACCCAACCTTACGCTTGCGGCGCTCCAGGTCGGGGTTCGCGCAATAGCACGGCTGGCACATGCTAACTGAAGGCCGCGCTGCGGCTCGCTTCCCCAAGGGCGTAAGCTTGGGGTCAAGCGCTGAGCGCCGCGGTAGGGCTCGCCACGCCAGCTTCCGGAGAAAGCTCGGCTTCGGCTGCTTCGAGCACCTGCCCGCCGGCTAGCTCGCGCAAGTCCTCGTAAAGCCGGACGCCTGCGGCGATAAAAAAGGCGTTAGTGGCGTAATAGACGGCAACGGTGAGCAGGTCAAGCATTAGAATTGTTGTGGCAATCGTGCCGGTCAGCGCTGCGACCGGACCAAGCAACAGGCTCACCACGAAAAAGACCCCCCCGGCCCATGAATTATATCCGGAAAGTACAGCGAGAAAGACTACGATCCGCACGGCAACGCGGAAAAAGCGCCGGCGCAGAAGCTCGCGGCTGAACAGCAAGGCCGACCAACTGTGACGGCCATCGAACACCAGCGCGTACCCCGAGAAGTACAGCCAGAAAAAGGCGAGCAGCGCCGGAATCACCAGCAGCACCGCTCCCACCGCAATCGCCAGGAGCCTGAGCAGCACGATCCAGAAAAACGGGCCAAGCAGCCCGGCCGAGACGCGGTATACCTCGAAGACTTCGGTGAATGTAGACCCTTCGCGCTCCCCGCTCCGCAACCGCTTCAGGGTACACATGGTCACCAAATCGGTGAACAGCGTAACTGCCGCAAGCAACAGATGAAGGGCTGCCGTCACCCATGGCGAGAAAGGCGGCCTGTCAAGCGTTGCGGTTGCTGTCCGATGAAGCGCTGCGCCGGACAGCGCCGTGATACTGTGAACACCGGGGCCAAACCGGCTGGCAAACTCGTACTGAAGATTGATTGCATCGGGCAAAAGGCACAGTGCAGCCAGAAGCGTTACGGGTGCCAGGACCGCAGCCAGGATGGCCCAGTTGCCTCTGAGATCGTTCACAGCATTGGCCAGATAAATGAAGCTTCCCTTGAGCCGCGGTTGAGCCACAGTGTGTCGAAATTGGCATCCCGATTGCGGGAACACAAGCCCGCCCGTGTCCATTACAAGCTTCTTACCGAGAGATGGTGGCTCGGTCCCCAGCCGTGCCAGGTTACGGATTGCGCTTGCGCTGGTATAATTCTTCTCGCACAAGGTTGAAACTCAACCCGGAAGCCAAACGATGAGCGACGACGAACGGGCAAGAGAACTCGCCCAGGAAAACCGGCTTTTGCGCCGGCTGCGCCTGCTCGTCGACCTGACCTTTGCAACCCTAGCTCAGGACCAGTCGATTACGCTGGAAGAGGCCTGGGAGCACGTTCAGGCGCTCAAGGCCGCAGCCGTGGCCATGTTCCCCGGCAAAGACTCGACCTTCGACCTGATTTATCTGCCACGTTTCTCACGCCTTATCGCCGAGCGCTTCGGCGCTCACTGAGAAAGCCCAGCCCAGGGAGGCGTCGCGCGGCAATGACTCGCCTAGGCGGCGTCATAGCATGTGAGGATGGAAGCCTTCGTCCGGCGACGGTCAGTTTTGGCAACCGAATCGAAGCTGTCGATTGGCTGTCCGGACCGAGGGACGGCGATCTCGTTTTTCCTGGTTTCATCGATCTCCAGGTAAGCGGTGGCTTTGGGATCAACGTAGCACAAGCCTCCGCCGAGGACCTCGCTAGACTGGCTGAAGCGCTTACGCACGGTGGTACGACATCATTTTTGGCAGCGCTGATAACCGCTCCATTGGATCGAATCAAGCGTGCCCATGCGACAGTTGTCCGAGCAATGGAAGCGGAGGCCGAGTCGGGCGAACGCCGCTCGCCGGCTGCGGCGATCCTCGGCGTTCATCTCGAAGGTCCTTTCATATCGCCTCGCTGCCTCGGGATTCATCCGGCGCTCAACCTCGAACCGCGCGGCGATGCGCTCGAGCGCGTACTTGGGCAAAAGGCCCTACGCCTGTTAACCATTGCTCCGGAACTCGATGGCGCGTGCGACGCAATCCGCCGCCTGGTGGCACGCGGCGTCGTGGTTTCCCTGGGCCATAGCCATGCAACCGCGGACGAAGCGCAGCGCGGGTTGGCAGCGGGAGCCAGAATGTTCACCCATCTGTTCAACGCGATGCGGCCGCTGCATCATCGCGACCCGGGTATCGTCGGTGCGGCTTTGCGAGCGCCGAGCGCGATGGTAGCGGTGATTGCTGACGGGGTGCACGTTCATCCCGAAATACTGCAGATCGTCTACCGGCTGCGCGGGGCTGACGGAATAATTCTCACGACCGATCGTGTTGACGACACTCGAAGCGAGTCCCAAGGAGGCGCTGCGGCGGGAACCGCGGTTTTCGACGGTGAACGCCTCGCCGGCAGCACCATTTCGATGCTCGACGCCGTGCGCACGATGGTTCGCCGGGTCGGCGTGCCCATTGGAGAGGTTGCCCGGATGGCGGCAGGTAATCCCGCGCGCGTGCTCGGCCTCGACGATCGGGGACGAATCGCCGTGGGGGCACGAGCTGACCTGCTCGTGATATCCCGCGCTCTCGAGTTGAAAGCGGTTTTTATCGGCGGTCGCGAGGTTAAACTCTGATACCCTGTTGCTCGCTGCCCAGCAGGATGGTCGACAGTAGCCGGCGGACCGTCGCAACCTGGGCTCCAGTAGCGAAAGGACGACCGGAGTTCTGGCAGACTTGCTGAGATGGCACTCAACCGAAACTGCGTTGGCAAAACCTATCCCGAAGTAACAACCGAGATCAGTCTCGAGGCTGCTCAAAAGTACGCCCGCGCCTGCAACGACGATAACCCCCGCTACTTCGACCCCAATGTCCCCGGGGGAATTCTCGCGCCGCCGATGTTCGGCGTAGTACTGACCTGGTTTGCGCTGCTCTCGGCAACCGGCGACCCTGAGGTCGGAGTCGACGTTACGCGCCTGCTGCATGGCGAACAGGACATGGAATTCCTGCGCCCGCTTCGTCCCGGCGATCGTATAGTTGCCGGATCGCGGATCGCGTCGATCGACACCAGGGCAACCGGTGAAACCATGACCGTCGAACTGCTGGCGCGAAACCAACAAGGAGTTTTAGTCCAGCGCCAGCTCTTCGGCATTTTCATACGTGGTTCCCGGCGTCGGGACGCTGCCCCTCGCACGCGTGGCGACGAGGGTGCCGACGAGCAGGTGCGCGCTCACGCGGAGCCGGCGGTCATCGTGACGCAGCAAGTCGATCCCAACCAGGCCGCTCGCTATGCCGAAGCGTCGGGCGACTGCAATCCAATCCACCTCGACGAGCGTGTCGCCCGAATGTTCGGTCTCCCAGGGGTTATTCTGCACGGAATGTGTACCGCCTCGTTCGTCGCCCGGGCGACCGTCAACCGGTTGTGCGGTGGCGATCCCGATCGTCTTCGGAGGCTGCGCGTCCGGTTTTCTCATCCGGTGCTGCCCGGCGACTCAATGACGACCGAATTTTGGCCTGCGGGCGAACGTGAAGGGCGGCTCGTCTATGGGTTCCAGACGCACGCTTCTTCGGGAACGGCGGTGGTGAAGGACGGACTCGCCGAAGTCGTCCCATAAGCGGCGAACCAACAGGGCCGCGAGGTTTCGTGGCTGAACGCCTCACCATTGGGCTTTCGCTTTCGCTCACGGGCAAATACGCCCTGATGGGAAGGCAGGCCGAGCTGGGATTGCGCTTGTTCGTTGCCGACACCAACGCCGCTGGAGGCGCAAGAATCGGCCGGCAGCACTACGAACTTGCACTTCACTGCGAAGACGATTGCAGCGAGAGGGCAAAATGCGTCGAAGTCTACCGCTCGCTATGCTTTGAAAATCGTGCCGAACTCCTGCTGGGTCCGTACTCGAGCGAACTTGCTCGATGCGCAGCTCCGATCGCCGAGCGGGCCGGGGTTCTGATGGTTAACCACGGTGGCGCCGACGACCGGCTTCACGCCGGCGCGCCCCGATCGATCGTCAGCGTTTTGAGTCCGGCAAGCGACTACCTGCGAAATTTCGTTCGGCTGCTGGCAGATCTCAAATTCTGGCGCAAAAGGCTCGCGCTGGTTACGAGCGCTGGCGGCGGCTTTGCCGCAGCGGTGGCCGAAGGAGTCGAGCGCGCGTGCGCCGAACGCCGTACCCGGCGCCGCGGTGTACGCCTGCGTGTCAAATACACAGGACGGTTTGATCCGGAGCGGACGCCGGCAATCCTGTTCCCGGCGCTCACCAGAGGGCGCGTCAACGCCCTTTGCAGCGTCGGCGACTTCGAACACGACACTGCCCTGATGCGGGCTATCGTCCGCTCCGGACTTAATGTTCCTGTGCTAGCCTGTGTGGGTGCGGGAATCCACCGTTTCGGCGAAGAAATGGGTGAGGATGCCGAGGGCATCGTTGGATCGAGCCAGTGGGAGGAGTCGGCAAATCTCGAGCCCGAAATCGGCCCCTCGTCCTCGGAGTTTGCGAGACGGATGCGCGCCGCAGGCTTTGGCGCCTACCGTGACTATCCCGCTGCCCAGGCTTACGCCGCCGGGCTGCTCGCGCTGGCTGCCGCCTCGAACGCCGGTTCGCTTGACCAACGTCGAATCCGCGACGCCTTCTGCGGCCTGCGGACCAGCACGTTATTTGGCCAGTTTGCCATCGATCCGGCCAACGGGTGTCAAGTCGGCCATCGTATGCTCCTGGTCCAATGGCACACCGGGCGGAAGGTCGTTATCGAGCCCGATGCGGCTGCAGCTTCAGGAACACTGGAATTTCCTTCTGGCTGGCGGCTTCTTCTTTCCTCGTTTCAGATGCTACGGATAAGCCGCAAGGCCAGCGACGATGACCAGGATAATCCCTAGTCTTGAGGAAAAATCGCACCTTTCCGTCGGGTTCATGTCGGGGACTGCGCACGACGGTGTAAGTGCTGCGCTGGTGAGAATCGACGAGCGCCGTCCCTGCTGGGCAAACGTGCGACGCCGCATCCGTTCCAGAGCGGATAGAATCTGAGGGTCGCCGCTATTTCGTATCCTCTCCACTGTAAGCTTAAATAAAGGACGCGCGGGCCGGGCGATCCAACAGCAAACGGCTAGCTAACAGGTAACGGGAAACTATGAAAGTAGGGATTATGTTCGTCAACTCGGGTCCGTTTGCGGCTCCCGAGCTTTTCAGCCATCTCGTGGTTGAGGCCGAACGCGTAGGAATCGAGTCGCTATGGACGGTCGAACATGTGGTGGTTCCCAAAGATTACCAATCCGCCTACCCTTACTCGCCAAGCGGCAGGATGCCGGGCAGCGAAGACGTACCCATACCGGACCCGATCCTACCGCTTGCTTACGCCGCAGCTCTTACCAAGAAAATCCGTCTTGCGACCGGGGTTCTGATCCTGCCTCAGCACCATCCGCTCTATGTCGCCAAGGAGATGGCGACGCTCGATCGCCTGTCGGGTGGGAGGGCGATGCTGGGTATCGGGAGCGGATGGCTCAAGGAGGAGTTCGAGGCGCTCGGCGTCGACTTCGGCACGCGCGGGGTGCGCACCGACGAGGCTATTCAGGCGCTTCGCGCGCTCTGGCGGGAGAACGTATCCAGTTTTCACGGCCGTCATTTCAGTTTCGGCCCGGTGTTGAGTTTTCCCAAGCCGGTGCAGCCGGGCGGCGTACCGATTCACGTCGGCGGCCATTCGCGTGCGGCGGTCCGGCGCGCGGCTGCCTACGGCGACGGCTTCTTTCCGCTGGTCAAAGAACCGGAACGCCTCGCTGAAATCCTGCGGCTCTTCGCACTGGAGTGCCAAGGTCGCGGGCGCGATCCGTCAACCGTCGAGCTGACGTGCACTACGCGGCCGAGCCTCGACGCTATGAAGCGGTGCGCGGACCTCGGAGTTGCGCGGATCGTCCTCGCGCCGCCTGCGTTCGACCCGGAGGGACTTACCAGTGGACTCGAACGAATCGGCAACGAGCTTATTGCCCGTCTCTAACAGGTGTTGACGAACGAGAGATTTCTATGCAGGCGCGAGTGGTGCTCAACACCCTGCGAAAAATCGGCTTCTTTCCCTTAGCTCTCTCCCTCCGGGAGAGACTACAGTGAGGGCAGCAGGTTGGTGAAAAGGCCTTTTCACCAACCTGCGAGGCGCCTGCCTTCGCAAACGCGTCAAGCCCAGTTTGGAGGTGTTCCAAGGTGAGCGACAACGAGAAATCCCCGCCGATCCTGGTTAAGCGCGAGCCGCCCATTGGATGGGCCGTCTTCAACCGCCCCCAGGTCCGAAACGCGCTCAACTTCGAGACCTGGCGGCTGGTTGCCGATGCAGTGCACGAGCTCGAGGAGGACTCCTCCACCAGGGTGATCGTGTTTCGCGGCAGTACCCCGGAAGCTTTCGCCGCCGGTGCAGACATTTCCGAGTTCCCGGCCAATCGCGCTGACTCGGGACAGGCGCACCTCTACCGCGAAACGATTGACCGCTCGCTGCGGGCCATCACCGACTGTCCCAAACCGGTGATCGCGATGATCTCGGGTCCGTGCGTGGGCGGGGGCGTGCAGGTGGCGATCGCTTGCGACCTGCGCTTCGCCGCGAGCACCGGGCGCTTTGGCATCCCGGCTGGCCGCCTTGGACTTGCTTATCCGTTCGACAGTGTGGTTGCTCTTACGCAGCTCGTCGGCCCGGCCCACGCCTGCGACATCCTGTTCTCCGCGCGTCTGTTCGACGCCGAAGAAGCCCTCGCGATGGGGCTCGTCAACCGCGTGCTGGAGCCAACGGAGCTGGAGGCGTTTGTGCGCCGCTACGCCGGCGAAATTGCGGCCAATGCGCCGTTCACGGTAGCGGCGGCCAAGGCGTCGATCCGGGCAGCTCTGAGCGATCCGGCCAGGCGCGACCTGGCGAGCGTCGCCGGTATGATCGAGCGATGCTACGATAGTGAGGACTACCACGAAGGGGTGCGAGCTTTCCTGGAACGCCGGCGCCCCGAATTCCGTGGGCGATGAGCTTGGAGGTGTGCGAGCGGATGCGAGGCGCGCTGCCCGGCGAAGGTTTCGTCCCGGGATCGGCACAGAAACCGCTTTCGCCGGCGCGGGAGTTTTACTTTAATCCTTGGGACGCCGCCTTCCGCGATAATCCCTACCCACACTACCAGCCGCTTGTTGCCGGACCACCGCGCTTGCTGGACTGGGCAACGCCCGTGGCGCTGGTTGCTCGTTACGCCGACGTCGTCGCCGTGTTGAGCGACCATCAGCGCTTTTCCAGCGTACGGCTGCGAAGTTACATAACCGAGCAGCGAATCGAAGTCTTTGGCACGGTTCCCAATTTGTTGTTCTCCGACCCGCCGACTCACACGCGCCTTCGGCGCCTTGTCGCGCGGGCCTTCACTGCGCGCCGGGTCCAGGCACTAGAGGGGCGAATCAACGCGGTGGTCTCTGCTCTGCTCGACGCTGCCGTCCGCCGTGGGGCGACGATAGAGATCATGGAGGTCCTTGCTAATCCTCTCCCGGTTATTGTGATCGCCGAGATGCTGGGAATTTCGTCGAGCGACTACCAGTGCTTCAAGAACTGGTCCGATCTGATAATTGAAGCCGATAATGTCGAGCCGGGCCGTGAAATTCCCGTTCCAACCCGCACCGCACTGGGCGAACTCGTAGAGTTTTTCAAGCGCGAAATCGAACGGCGGAAACACGCATCAAGCGATGACCTGGTGAGCCTCCTGGCTGCGGCTTCTCCCGACGTCCTGAGCGCCGAGGAGTTGGTCGCTTTCCTGGTGCTGCTGCTCCTTGCGGGTAACGAAACCACGACCAACCTGATTGGCAACGGGCTGCTGGCGCTGTTGTCAAATCCGCAGGAAATGGCGCGGCTGCGCGAGCACCCCGCGCTGCTGCCGTGTGCCATCGAGGAGATGCTCCGCTACGACAGCCCGGCTCAGGCCGCGGTGCGTTTTGCGCGCGCCGACGCAACCGTTGGCGGCGTCACGATCGAGGCCGGAACGTTTGTTTTCGTGCTTCTCGCTGCGGCTAATCGGGACCCCGCAAAATTTGCCGATCCCGAGCGCTTCGACATCAGTCGCAGCCCCAACGACCACCTCGCCTTCGGCGAGGGAATACATCATTGCCTGGGAGCTCCGCTGGCGCGTCTGCAAGGGGCGATTGCCTTCGAGTCGCTGCTGCGCCGCTTCCCGGCGATGCGCCTGGCCGAAGACGGCGAGCCGTTGCGCTACAAGGGCTCCTATTTCCTGCGGGGGCTCGCCGCACTGCGGGTGGCGGCCACGGGCAACGCCCGGGCATGAGGCGTCCGGACGTGATCACGCCCGCGCTGCCGGCCGCGCCGCCAAGCGAGGAGCCTTATCGGCCGGCCCTGCTTGCCTGGCTCTTTCCGCCGCTCACCAGGCGTGAGTGGCAAGTCTTCGGTATCGCGACGACAGCCGGTTTTTTCGACAACTATGACACGGCGCTTCTGAACCTGGCGTTGCGTCAGGTTCAGCGTGGGTTGGGAATTGCCGAAGCGCGACTGGGCGATATGCTCTCGGTTGTTCGTTTGGGAAACCTGCTAGCATTGCTGATGGCGCCGCTTGCCGACGTTTTCGGCCGGCGGCGGTTGCTTCTTTACACCATCGTCGGCTACACGGTTTTCACCGGCCTGAGCGCCGTCGCGCCCAACAGCCTGAGTTTCGTCGCTTGCCAGTTTGTTGCGCGCGGGTTTGCCGGCACGGAGGGTATCATCGCCCTGGTGCTGTTGGTGGAGGAAGTGCGAGCTGAGGCTCGGGGTTGGATGGTGGGGCTGTTGGGCGCGCTGGTCGCCGCCGGCTACGGGTTGGCCGCGATTGCCTTCGCTCAGATCAACTGGCTCCCCTTCGGCTGGCGCGGGCTTTACGCGCTCGCCTTGATACCACTGCTGTTTATCATTCCTTTGCGCCGGCTGCTGCCCGAAAGCCGCCGTTTCGAGCGCGACCAGCTTGCGCGCATGGTTCCCGAGGGTGTCTTCCGGCCTTTGGTCGAGCTGTTCAGGTTCTCGCCCAAGCGCCTGGCGATGGTGGCAAGTACAGGTTTCCTAGTAAGCCTGGGCAACAACCCCGGCAGTTACCTTTACGCCAAGTATCTGCAGGAGGCGCACGGATGGACACCGGGTGAGGTGTCAGAGCTGGTTTTCCTGGGCGGCGCCATCGGCATCTTCGGCAACATCATCGCCGGCCGGCTCAGCGATCGTTGCGGTCGGCGCAAGATGGGCTCGATTTTCCTGATGCTTGGCCCCCTGCTTACCATCTGGATGTTCCAGGCGCGCGACAATTCCATCATCGTGGCCTGGGTCCTGCGGCTTTTCTTCGATACTGCCGCAGCGACGATCGTCAGCGCCTACGTTGCGGAGCTATTTCCGACTGTCTACCGAGCGGCCGCAGGAAGCGCGCTCACCGTCGCCAACACGGGCGGCGGTGCGCTGGGCCTCTACCTCGAGGGACTTCTCTATGTCGCTACTGGTTCCCACTGGACGGCGATCTGCTATCTGACGATATTTTGGATGATGTCGCCGTTTGTGATGCTTTTCGCGTTTCCGGAAACCGCTGGTTTGGAACTTGAGGCTATCGCGCCAATTCCAGACCCTAACTTGTTGCTACGAACACCTGCGAAAGGTCCCTGATGCGTTCGCTTGGATGGGTACAGTCTGCTGCACTTTTAATTGTACTGAGTATTTTGACGGTGGTCGGCGCGGGATGCGATGCGGGACCGCGCGTGTTGATCCGCGACCCCGGTGGCGCTGTGATTGCGCGGGTAAGGGTAGAGGTCGCCGGGACGCCAGCCAAGCGCGAGCTTGGCCTGATGTTCCGCCACCACTTGGACGCGGACGCTGGGATGCTGTTCGTGTTCCCAAAGACCAACCAGGTGTACTTCTGGATGCGTAATACGGAAATTCCGCTCGATATGATCTTCGTCGGAGCCGACGGGCGGGTGGCGGGCGTGGTCGCCCACGCTCAACCTTACTCTGACAAGCTTCTGACCGTCGACGCCAAAGTCCGTTACGTGCTCGAAGTCAACGCTGGCTTCGCCAAAAGTCACGGGATCCGGCGGGGCGACCAGTTCGATTTCGAGGGCTTCACTCCCACTGCGACCAGTTAACGCGGCCCGTAAGCATAGCCGCCGAATTCTACGGAATATCAGGCAAATCGCGAAAGCAAAATGCGATTTGCCGGCGAGTTCGCATAAAAAGTGCTTTGAAATGGCAGGCCTGCGGAATGGCATAAGATTTGCCTTTCCATCTCGATGAAAATAGGCGTGAATAGGCACCTATTTTCCTCGTCCAACGTAGTGTAGGGCGGGAATCTTTTTTCATCGAGGAGTTACAAGTGATGAAAAAGACACTTAAAAACGCGCTGACGATTTCGGCGCTTGTTTTAGTAATCGCCGCGTTTGGAATTCCAGCGTGGGCAGCGGCGCCCACTATGGAAATCGGCAGGCAAGCCGCGCTGCAGGAGCGTGCGAAGGTAAACCGAGATATAAGCAAGATGCACGCAACGTTGGTCCTTGGACCATATGCTCAAGTACAAAAAACATATCAGACGGACTATGTACGAGGATTGCTCGACTTCAACACCGGCCACTACACCCAGGCAACTCGAAATCTCAGAGCGGCTGACCAGACGCTGCGCAACATGCCGGAGTGGCAGGATCTCAAATAACTCGGATAGCCGTTAATTACGGTGCGATTAGCGGCCACCGTTCTCGCGTACGGCGGCCGCTACCGTCCCGTTACTTTAATCCATTTCACCGCGGTCGGCAGCCTGGCGCTGGAGATGCCGGAAGCGCCAGACGGCCTTTACGAGGTTGGACAACTTGGGCCGTCGAGGGTGACATGGTCCTCGCTCGTCATCCAATAGTAGCGGCTCATGTCGATAAAGTTGGGCTCGTCGACTAATGCGCCGTTTCGGTATTCGGGGTTGCGGCGAAACTCATGCAGCCCGTCGAGGTTGTCGAGGCATACCTCGGCCGTGTGGTCGTACGCCGCGTGGGTGGGAAACAGGATTTGATGGCTTTGGAGGTAGCGCCGAATCTGCTAAACGCGCTTCACGATCGGCGCGTGCGTCTCGCGCCAGTAGGGATGGAATTCCTCGTCGCTCATTGACGGCTTGCTGCTGACAAAGAAGCGAACGTGGATCATTCGCTGTCATCTCCGGGGTTGAAGTTGGCGCTGGGAACGGCCGTTGATCGAACCGATTTGGGCCGGGCCGAGCGCAATGTTCTCTCGCACGCAACTCAGCGGCTAGCGCGATTGCTCGTGCCAGGGCGCCTTGGCCTTGCGAGTTGTTCCGCCCCCCGCTGGCGGGCACGCTCTTCAGCCTACGCGGAGCGCACGGCGGCTTTCACGGCATTTTCTTCCACAGATCCGCTACCGACTGCCGGCCCTCGCCGCTCCTGAGCCAGGTCATGTAGTCGGGACGGCCGCGTTGGCGGAATAACTGTTCGCTGAACAGTTCGGCCCAGAAAGAAAGCGGCCGCAGCGTCTTCTCCATGTCGGGATCGAACTTCTTCCAGCGACGCGCATGCTCTTCCGACCGGAAGAGATTCATCCCCCCTCAGCGAAAGGGGGCGTCTTCGCGCGAACCGCCGATCGCGCTATGCGTATAACCCACGATAGTCGCGGGCTCCACGTGGAGAATCTGCTCGTTGCGCATCTCCACCACCATCGGCTCTCCGCAGTCCAGACACGGCGCATCGACTCGAACGGTCTTGTTAGGAAATAGCCAGCGGACCGCCAGCGCTTCAAACCCACACTGGGCGAACCACTTCTGATGGCCGTCGATGGCGATGCGGTACTGCGTGGGCTGATTGTTGAACGGCGCAAACGAGGCGATTAAGTCGGTGCCCGGATGCACCCAGCCCGGAACATTGCGCGCGAACAACTCGTGGACGAGTTCGCACCCCTCCTCCATCGAAAGGCCCAGGTCTTTTGCCAGTTCCGTGTAATGGGGCGCCTGCCCCGTGCGTACAAAGCGCTGAATGATGTTGGCGAAAGCACGGTCGAGCAACGCGAGGTCAGACATGATCGACTTCCCCTTTCTACCTGATGAGAGAAGTTCCTGAATTATGCCACTATAACGAAGCCGTCCTTATCGCAAGGCTTTATGGGCTGTCGCCAAAAAGTCCGCCGCCAAGAAGCCCGCCGCGTCCCACTCACCCCGGACGTGCCGCTTTGGTGCTGCGCGTCATTGCCCACTGGGGCGAACATCTCTAGCCGAGCCATTTGTCGAGATGCTCTTTGATCTTTCTCGCGGCATCTTCCGGGCGATCGCTCGCTCGAACTTGGCCGGCACTCGTGCGGGTCTGCCCGAACATCATCCTGAGCTTTTCCTCGCGCGATAGAGAAGCCACGTTGACGCCGAGCTTGGTCCTCGGGCGTGGCGGTGTGACCGCGACGATTTCTACCCGGCGGCTTTG
This sequence comes from Deltaproteobacteria bacterium, assembly GCA_021792265.1. Lineage (GTDB taxonomy): Bacteria > Desulfobacterota > Binatia > Binatales > Binataceae > JAJYVB01. The sequence goes on from JAJYVB010000001.1 coordinate 24,458, forward strand.
CGCCGGAAATGACACTCCAAGCCAGCGCAAATCGCGCCGCTCGATCTTCTGCTTTAAGAGGCGATGAACCCAGCCCGCGCCGTACCATCGCGGCTCGTTGGGTCCGTGCTCGATTGTCACCATCGCGGGCAGGCACGTTGTATAGGTTTCGCGCACGCCTCGTTCGAGCTTCTTGTCGGCGCTGATCCGGTTTGTGCGCTCGTCATACTTGAGTCCCAACGCTCCCGCAATCAGGGGCAGCTCCAATTCTTCAGCCAATAGTGCACCGACGATCCCACTGCCGGTATCGGCGCTCCTGCTGCCGCACAGGATAAGGTCGAAACCGGTAGCCCTGAGCGTTGCGCAGAGGACCTCCGCGGTGAAGAAAGAATCGGCTCCGCACATCGCCTCATCCCACACCCGGATAGCCTTGTCCGCACCCATCGCGATGGCCCGGTTGAGCGTGAGTTCGGCTTGCGGAGGCCCGGCGGTGACAACGACCACCTCGCTGCCGCCGCTTCCGGCGCGAAGCCGCAAGGCCTCCTCGATGGCGCTGAGGTCGAGCGGATTGGGGCTGTGCCGCAACGGGGCTCCGGTGCCGGCAAGGCCGGACGAGGGCGGCCCGATGATATGTTTTAGACAGACGGCGATTTTCACGCGCGTGCGTCCGTGGTCACGCGGTGGTCTTTGAAAGCTCGCCGAGTGCTGGCAGCAGCTCGAAGAGATCGGCCACAATTGCAAGCTCGGCGGATTTGAAAATCGGTGCGTCGCGGTCGATGTTGACCGCGATCAGATGACGCACCTTGTGTATCGCCATCATGTGATAGGCCGAGCCGGAAATCCCGCAGGCTATGTACACGTCGCCGGCGAGCCAGTTCCCGCTCATCCCGATCTGGCTCTCCTTCGGCATCAGGCCCGCGTCCGTAACTGGCCGTGAAACTCCAAGCACGGCACCGATCGACTCGGCAGCCTCTTTGAGCCGGCTCAGTTCCTGGGCGCGGGCGATAATTGGACGACCCACCCCGACGACGAGACTCGCTTCCCCGAGCGCGAGCTGCCGCGGGTCTACCTTCCACCGCCGGACCAGCTCGGTACGCGGCGCCTCAAGCGTCACCTGGTCTTCGATGACTTGCGGAGCGCAGCGGTTGGCTCCCTCGATCGCCTCCAGCGCATCCAAATCCACCGTTGCGATCCACGGCGGCGGACTGAGCCATCGCAACGTCATATGGGCTTCGCCTCCGTGAACAGCCTTGCGGGCACATAGCCTCTCGCCTTCCACGGCGAAATCCACGCACTCAGAGATAAAGCCGGTTCGCAAACGCGCGGCCACCCTCGCGCCAGCATCGCTTCCGAGCGGCGTGGCGGCAAAAAGCAACAGCTTCGGCTTGCGTCTTAAGGCCACGCTCGTCACCGCTTGCGCGTAGGTCTCCGGCGTCCACTGTGGGGCGGCGCGCGGGTCAAGAACATAAAGTTTTTCGAGGCCGAAGCCTCTCAGTTGGGTGGCGAAGCTGTCGCCCTCGCCGCCGACGGTGATAGCGCAGGGTCTTTGCCCGAGCAGGCGCGCCACCCTGGCGCCCTCCGCCGCGATCCTTGCGGCGCTCTTATGAAGGCGACCGCTGGAGGTCTCGAGAAACGCCCAGACCTCGCCAGCGGATGAATCGGCGGTTTCTATGGCGGCCGTCAAATCTGCCCGTCACCTTCTGCCCGTAGAATCGGTCCTGCGCCGCCTTTAACCGTGTGGGTGGACTCCCGGAAGTTCTCAGAGCGGCGCAAAACCCAAGGTGCGCGTGTGGCTTTGTCCGGTTCCCACTCCGGCCCCAAGCTCAGATCCTCAGCGCGGCCAGAAACCCTTCGCGGATTGCCGAGTCGATCTTGCGCGGCGAGACGCAGTCTCCGGCCGCGTACAACTCCGGCACCTTGCCCTTGAGCTCGCGGTAAAGTCCGTCGCACACCTCGTTGTCTACCGTGTGAACCAGCGAATCGGCGGCGAGCACGCGTTCGCGGCGGGAAAAAATGTCGCGCACAACGACGCCGTCAGGCGTCACGCCAGACACGATCGTAAACGGCAGGATAGTGACGTCGTGCTCGGCCATACGCTGATAAAATGGGGGGACTGTATTCGGGGGCAGGTCCCACCCGGCGAACGCGCGGAACGTCACCAGGGTTACTTTTTTTCCTTGCTGCGCGAGCAGCTCCGCGGTCCCGCAGCATTTCCAATGACTCTCGCCGCCATCGAACACCACGACCACGTTTCCCGCCTCGACCTTGCGCTGAATCACGTCCACGGCGTGAAAGACGCGGACTCGATCGTTGGACTTAAACGGAAGTGCGGCGGGAGCCGAACCGGTTGCGATTACCACCGCGTCCGGGCGCAACTCACCAATCGTCCGCGTGCTTGCTTCAGTGTTGAGACGGACTTCGACGCCCAAGCGCCGCACCTGGCCCACCAGATGCGAGGTCGCCTCGGCCACCTCCTCGCGTCCCGGCAGCCGGCAGGCGATCAATATCTGGCCGCCGAGTTCCGGTCCGCGCTCGAGTATGACGACCTGCTGACCGCGCAAGGCCGCGGTCTCGGCCGCCTTGAGCCCCGCGGGCCCTCCTCCGACCACGAGCACTCGCTTCTTGCGCTGAGCCGGCGCAATTTTTCCCACACCCAGCTCCCGCTCGAGTCCAACAGCCGGATTGAGCACGCATTCGATGGCGAGGCCCTGATCGTAGCGCTGGAGGCATCCCTGGTTGCAGGAGATGCAATAGCGGATCTCCTCAGCGCGCCCGCTTTCCGCCTTGCCCGGAAGTTCCGGATCGCAAAGGGTCGCGCGCCCCATCCCGACCATGTCGGCCTGGCCTTCGGCCAGTATCCGCTCGGCATGAAACGGGTCCTTTATCCGCAGCACGGTCAACACCGGCATCCTGACCGCGCGCTTCACCAGGGCCGCGAACGGCACCGCAGCGCCCGGTGCTACCCGCATGTCGCCGATCCAGATCGGCACTGCCGCAAAATCGCCCACCCGCGCCGTGAGGAAGTTGAGCATCCCGCCTGAATCCAGGCGCGCTGCGATTTCCTGGCCCTCCTCGACGGTGATGCCGTGCGGATTGAGTTCGTCGATGCTAAGACTGGTCCCCAGCACCATGTCGCTGCCGATCTGCTCACGGATAGCGGCCAGGATCTCATCGAGAAAGCGCATCCGGTTTTCGAGCGATCCCCCGTACTCGTCGGAGCGCACGTTGGTGGCCGGCGATAAAAAACTGCCGATCATGAAGCCGTGCGCGCCCTGAAGCTCAATCCCGTCGAAACCGGCTTCCTTGATAATCTTGGCCGTGCGCGCGTAGCTGGCTACCATCTCCCTGATCTCGTCATGGTCCATCGCGTGCGTAATCGCGAGCGCGCCGCGGCGCGTGGGCGACGGTCCCCAGGTGGGAAGGTGCGAGTAGGCGGGCAGCGCATGGCGGCCCGGGTTATGGATGAGCTGGAAGATTTTGGCGCCGTGCGCGTGGATCATGTCGGTCAGCTCGCGCAGGTGCGGGATATGGCGTTCGTCGAGCACAGCGAACCTGTGAGCGACCGCGACCGGATGCGCACAGACCTCGGACATCACGATAAGCCCGATCCCGCCCTTGGCGCGCTCGGCATGAAAATGGGCCAGCCGATCCCACCAGCCTCGGGCCTCGTCCTCGAGCATGCTAGTGGCGTAAGGCGGCGAGAAGATCCGGTTGCGAATCGTAACCGGGCCGATTTGGAGCGGGGTGAACAGATGCTTGAACTGCGATACCATTTTTGTGCTCCCGCCAGCCCAACACGCTACGGCGCCTTGCTTCTAAAACCGGAATTTCCCATATTAACCCGTCCGAACTATCCCCGTACCACCCTACGCGCCGCAGGGCAATGGTTCGGGCCTCGCTGCGCGACTGGCAGGCAGTTGCTCGTTGCTCTTGGCAGGGAGGAGCCGAAGCGAACTCCCAATGGCGGCTTCCGAGCCGCGCTGAGGCCGCGTTCCCGCCGGTTTTCAGGAGCACTTCACCGTCTCACCGCCCGCTCGCAACTTAGTTTACGAACCGTCGCCGCTAGCGCCTGTCCGGGCTGTGCGGATACCTGCATTGATCGCGGCACAGGGGCGCGCGTGTAAAGGCCGGAGCTCAAGAGCGAATCGCGTTGGCAGCCGCAGGGCGGGCAATCGGTTGCGGCTAATTGCACGCATGGAGACTGCTGCCCGAGGCTGAATTCTGCCTTCGCATCTTGCCGCGTCTCTTCCAACCGGACGGCTGGTGAAGGAAACTCTGATGCCGGACCGGCTGCTTGTAGCCCGGTCTTTTCACAAGCCGGACAACCAGGTGGTCGTCGTGATGCCAGCCGGTGCAGGCAACGACGAGCGGGAGAGAAACATGAAAGCCAAGGGATTCGAATACCGGTTTCGCAAACCCTATGCGACGCCGAGCGAGCGGGGCGTGCAGCCGCCGGTCTATAGCCGCAACGTGGAGGGCGGGATGCTTATCGAGCGCAACGTGGCCGTAACGCTGCGCGATGGCGTGAAGATCTACATTGACGTGTTCCGCCCCGCGGACGAAAAACCCGCACCGCCGATCATCGCGTGGACGCCCTACGGCAAGCATTCGAACGGCGAGCTGGAAAAAAGTCCGAAAACCGGCGTGCGCCCGGGCATGGTCTCCCGCTTTGCGACCTTCGAGGGACCAGATCCCGTCTACTGGGTGCCGCGCGGCTACGCGATCGTCAACGCCGACATCCGTGGGCTGTGGTACTCGGAAGGCAACGCCACCGTCGTGTCGCCCGAAGAAGCGGAGGACTTCTACGATTTGATCGAGTGGGCCGGCGTCCAACCATGGAGCAACGGCAAGGTCGGGCTCTCGGGCGTTTCCTATCTGGCAGTGACTCAGTGGCGCGTCGCGGAGCTGCACCCGCCGCATCTGGCCGCAATCAATCCGTGGGAAGGATGGACCGACACCTATCGCGAAGTGGTTCGCCACGGCGGCATCCCCGACAGTTGGTTCTGGGCGAACACCCTTGCCAACGCCTGGGGCGTCGGCACCATTTCTATCGAAGATATCGTCGAAGAGGCCAGGGAGCATCAGTTCTACGATGCTTACTGGGCGTCAAAAACCGCCGATCTTGCGAAGGTTGCCGTGCCGGCCTTTGTCGTTGCGTGCTGGGCCGACCAGGGTCTCCATCTGCGCGGAACCCTGGAGGGCTTCCGGCGCATTGCTTCCGCGCAGAAGTGGCTTGAAGTGCACGGCCGCAAGAAGTGGGCCTATTACTACGAGCCGGAAAGCGTAAAGCGGCTGCAAGAGTTCTTCGACTACTTCCTCAAGGGCGCCGCCTCTCCCGTGACGCAATGGCCGCGGGTGCGGCTAGAGGTGCGCGAGAAGTATTTCGTGGGAAAGATCCGCGCCGCGAACGAATGGCCCCTGGCCGATACGCGGTACACCAAACTTCATCTCGACGCAAAGACGGGCACGATACAGCCCGCTCCGGTTAGCGAAACAGCCTCGTGCAGTTACGACGCTTTGGGCGGAGGGCCCGGCGCTCATCGCGCCGAATTCGACTTCATCTTCAAGGAAGCCGCCGAACTAATTGGCTACACGAAGCTGAAGCTGTTCATGGCGGCGCAGGGCGCCGACGACATGGATATCTTCGCCGGAGCCTACAAGTTCGACGCAACCGGGCGGTTCGTTCCGCTCGCCTACTATACTTTCTTCGAAGACGGTCCCGTCGCCCTGGGCTGGCTGCGGGCCTCGCATCGCGAGGTCGACGCTGCGAAATCAACGGAGTATCAGCCGGTTTTGGCGCACCGGCGGGCCTTGAAGATCGAACCGGGCACTGTCGTGCCTCTGGAGATCGAACTCTGGCCTTCGGGGACACGCTTTGAGGCCGGCGAGCGCTTGCGGCTAATAGTCCAGGGGACCGATCTGCACAAATACTCGAAGATCGCCGATCCCATCTATACCCGGCACGAAGACACGGTAAACAGCGGCCGGCACGTTATTTACACGGGAGGGCAATACGATTCATACCTGCTCGTCCCGGTGGCCCCGCCGCAGTAGCGGTGGCCCGCGCCCTCCCGATTATCGCAGCGCCGACAGCTAATCGGTGATTTTTGCAAGGCTTGGAAGAGAGCATGCAAAAAGACTTGGCTCAGCGGAATCATTGTTCATGATCTGCGCCGTACCGCTGTCCGGAACATGGTGCGCGCCGGCATCCCGGAACGCGTCGCGATGGAACTTAGCGGCCACAAGACACGCCGTGTTTTGACCGCTACAGCATCGTTAGCAACGAAGACCTCGCGGCTGCAACGGAACGGCTCCAGAAACATCTGGAGGCCAAGCCGATCTACGGCAGAATCAGCTCCCTTGAAAGGAGCCGCCACGACATTCCTGCGCAGTGAATCCTCTCTCGTTCATCCCGTAGGAAGTCGGCCTCCTGGCAATCAATCTGGCGCAATAACAACCAGTCACCGTTGTTTCTTATCCATCTGCGCGAGAATCGAGCGCAGCGCTGAGAATGCGGTCTCGGCATCGTGTTCGTTGAAGTTGATGTTCTCCCGAATCTCGAAGCCCGGGTGCGAGAGATTCCGATACTTCCTTAGCGGCGATGGGAACGTGTCGATCGCGGGCGCAAACATTCGCAGCTCTTTGGCAACGGCTAGGAGGGTTCCAAGCTCCCAGCGGGTGATATCGGAATTCTGTCCTTTTGCCGCTGCGGTCGTTTTTGCTTTCGCGCTTCTTCGCGAAAGCGCGCTCAGCAGGACCGCTTCGAGTATTCCACCGACGAGAATCAAAACACTCTTCTGGCACTTGGCCGTCCGCGCTCTGCAGCACTCTTTCCAGTCGCGTTCGGCGATCCGCCGCAGCTTCAGCGACGTAATGAAGGAAAAATCCTCCTGCGGGTCCTTCGCATCCTTTTCCGCTTGTATTTGACGCTTGCGTTCCCGTATTTCCAGCTCTCCTTTTGCGCGTTTCCAGATCGGTGAGTCGGGCTGCCCGCGTTGCATCTGCTCGATGACTTGCTCGTCACTTAGTCGTGCCCAATAGTTGGGGTCGTCTATGGTGGTTAACGTCGGGGGCCTGCTCATACGCTCCCTCAGAGAAACTTGGCTCTTTATCACTGGGCGAAGGTTGGATAATTGCCAGGCACGTGCCAATTCTTCAGCGTCCTCGCCGTTCGATGGTTGATTAAGAAAATAGAAGGCAAATTCGGTTTGCGACACCGGCTCGTTAAGCGCTTGCCGCCAGGACTGCTCGTCGTAATCTCGGATCGCTTGGTGGCTGAACGCTTTTCTGAGGTTACGACTAAACCACCAATCTGTGCGGTCGTCTCTTCGAAAGCCGCGTTGCGAAAGGACCTGTTCCCGATTCACATGGCCCATTTGCAGCACCCCCGGCTCCTACCATTGTTCTTCGATCCCGACCACAAGAACGTTCGGCTACTGCAAAGTCTGGGGCACCCTTCGTTGCAGTTGCCGACTAAACGAAAGCTGCCATTCGTGCTGGAGCGGACGTTGCCGCCAACCTGCACGCAATGAGGCACGACTGATGAGGACACTATAGCTTTGCAGGCCCCCCTGATCCCACAAACGTCGCAGGGGCTTGGCGTCGTGAAGAGAATCCCGGCAGCCTTGACAAATGCGGACAGAATGCGGGCAATTCGCCTTGTCCGTTATGTCCGTGAACCAAAAAACCCTTGATTTTATTGGTGGAGCTGAACGGGATCGAACCGTCGACCTCCTGAATGCCATTCAGGCGCTCTCCCAAACTGAGCTACAGCCCCACCCGGCGGACCATCACAGCTAAACGCAGGCGGGCGGCATAGTCAACGGGAGCCCCTGGCAGGTTGGTGAAAAGGTGTTTTCACCAACCTGCTCCCCTCACTGTAATCTCTCCCGATGGGAGAGAGCTAAACGAATGAAGCCGATTTTTTCGGCAGGCTGTTGAGCGCCAGACCCTGCCGCTAGCCTCCTTGGGCGCGGGCGATAAGCTCGCGCGCGGCGCGGCGGAATTTCTCGCTTGCCGCCCCGCCCAGCATCCGGGCAATCTCCTCGGCGCGCTCGGCCTCCGAAAGCCGGCGCACGCGGCTGCGCGTCGAGCGCCCGCTTTCCTCCTTCTCGACCGTGAAATGCCGGTCGGCGAAGGCGGCGATCTGAGCAAGATGGGTTACGCATAGCACCTGATGGTAGCGGCCGAGTTCCTTGAGCTTGCGGCCGACGACCGTGGCCACCTCGCCGCCGATGCCGGCGTCAACTTCGTCGAAAACCATCGTTGGCAGGCCGCGGCGGCGGGCCTCCAGGCGCTTGAGCGCCAGCATCACGCGCGAAAGTTCGCCGCCCGAGGCGATCCGCCCCAGCGGCATCGGCGGCTGCCCCAGGTTGGGCGCCAGATAAAACTCGATCCGCTCGGCACCCGACGGGCCAAGCGCTGCGTCGCGACAGGCCAGCACGCTCTCGGAGGGCGCGAGCGGGTCGAGCCGCGCTTCGAAACGCGGGCTCCTCATTCCCAGCGCCTTCAGCTCGGATTCCATCAGGCGCTTGAGTTCGTTGGCTGCCCTGCGACGCCCCTGGCTGAGCGCCTGTGCGGCGCGCGCCGACGCTTCCAGTGCTACCACGAGGTCGGCTTCGGCTTGCGCGCGCTGCTCGTCCATCCCCTCGAGGTTGCCCACTTCGCCACGCGCCTGCTCGAGCGCCTGGATCGCGTTTTCGACGCTGCCGCCGTACTTGCGCTTTAGCCGGCCGATCTCCTGCAACCTCGCATCGACCTGCTCCAGGCGCGCCGGGTCGGCCTCGATTCTGCCCAGGTAAGTGCGCAGTTCCATGCCAACGCTCTCGACCTGAGCGCGGGCAGTACTGAGACTGCCGAGAAGCGCTTGCAGGCGTCCGTCGATGGCGCCAGCTTCGGCCAGACGGGCCTCGGCGCGTGCAATAAGTTCGCCGGCCGCGCCGTCGCCGCCGTAGAGTGTCTGTTCGGCTTCGGAGGCCGCCGTGCCAAGGCGGGCGGCGTTGGCCAGGACCTGACGCTCTGCCAGAAGCTCTTCGTCTTCGCCGGGGTGCAGGCTGACGCGTTCGAGTTCGGCGAGCCGAAAGCGCGCGAGTTCGAGGAGCTCGCTTCTTTGCGCCGCGCGCTCCGCCAGCTCCTCGACCCGGGCCTGCGCTGCTCGCGCCCGGTCGAACATCTCCCGGTAGCTTTGGCGTTGGCCGTCGAGTTGTCCGAAGCGGTCGAGGAGCCGCTCGTGGCTTTCCAAGCGCAAAAGCGACTGCGCTTCGTGCTGGCCGTAAACCTCGACTAGGGAAGAGCCAAGGCGCGAAAGCACCTGGACGGTGCCGAGCGCGTCGTTAATCGTGACTCGTGAGCGTCCGCCGTCGGCAGCGATGGTCCGGCGGATTAAAAGCTCGCGCGCTTCGGCCTCCGGCGCGCCGTCGCCGCCCCGCTCCGCCAGTAATGCGCGCGCTTTCTCGCCTTCCAGTTCAAAGAGCCCCTCGACCACGCTTTCCCGCGCGCCCGGGCGGATCATGTCGGGCGACGCGCGCATCCCAAACAGCAGCCCCAGGGCGCTCATCACGAGCGTCTTGCCCGCGCCGGTTTCGCCCGAGAGCACGTTCAGTCCCGGTCCGAGCTCGAGCGCGGCTTCCTCGATCACGGCGAAGTTTCGGACCCTCAGCTCGGCAAGCATCGCCGCCGCAACTCCTCTACCGCGATCGCACGGTGCCAATCATGAAAGCTGGCCGCAAGGAGCGCCCGCGTTGACGGCCCATCGGAATCGTCTTATCCCCAGTGAAGTTTGTTGCGCCAGATCTCGAAGTAGGGGTGGGTCGACCGCACCAGCGCGACGGGATTGTCGGCGCGGCGCACCCGGACGGCGTCGCGCGGGCGGAATTCGAGCAACTCCTGGCTGTCGGCGGTCACGCGGGCGTCCTCGGCGCCGGGGCCTACGCGCACTTCCAGCTCGAAGGAGTCTGGCAGGACTGCCGGCCGGTTGCCGAGCGCGTGCGGGCATATGGGCGCCAGGATGATCGCGCCAACGGTGGGAAAGACAATCGGGCCGCCTGCGCTCAGGGCGTAGGCTGTGGAACCGGTAGGGGTGGCGATTATCAGCCCGTCGGCGCGGTAGGAGCAGAACGGCTGCGCGTCCGCGACCACGGAAATGTCGAGCATCCGGCGCGCGTCGTGGCGATTGACAACCATGTCATTGAGCGCGCGCAGCCGCTTGACCGGCGAACCGGACAGCGTCGCTTCCAGCGTTATGCGGTGGTCAACCTCGTAGTCGCCCGCAAGGACCCGCTCGAGAGCTGGCTTGGCCTCGGCTACGGGCACCTCGGTCAGGAAGCCCAAGCCTCCCAGATTGATGCCCAGGATTGGGACGGAAGGGTCCTCAATCAGCCGGGCGATTCCCAGGAGCGTACCGTCGCCGCCGAGCACGAGAATCAGGTCAGCTTGCCGGGCGAGTTCGAGGGCTGACAGGGGCTCGGCGGCGAGCGCACCGGCGAACTCGGGTTCGCTCATGACCTGAAGCTTGTGCGCACTCATCAGAGCGGCAAGCTCCTTAGCGAGCGCGAGCGCACGTGCTTCGCCTCGCCTGACCACCATTGCTACCGCCTTTATCGCGCGCTTGCCCACCTGCACCGGATCGCGTCACTCGCAACTATCGCGGGCGCGGCCGCCGCGGCCGTCGCTTGCGCGTGGCGCAATCGTATAAGATTTTATCCCCGGTGCGCGAACGGCATCTTTTCGCCTCGACAATGGCCCCGAAGAAGAGACCCAATCGACCCCTGCTTGGCGCCCATATGTCGATCGCCGGCGGCGTCAGCGAGGCATTGGCGCGCGGGCACAGTATCGGATGCGAATGCGTGCAGATTTTCACCAAGTCGTCACGCCAGTGGTTCGCGAAACCCTATAGTGCCGAAGAAGTTGCGGCATTCAAGCAGCGTCATCGCGAGACCGGCATCGCCGCGATTATCGCCCATGATTCCTACCTTCTGAACCTTGGAGCCCCGGACAAGGCGCTGCGCAAGCGTTCGGTAGAGGGCCTCGCCGACGAGCTTAATCGCTGCGAACTCTTGGGCGTGCCCTACCTCGTGGTCCATCCCGGCGCGCATGTCGGCGCCGGCGAGGACGCCGGTCTTCGAACCATCGCCGCGTCGATCGACGAGGCTCATTCCGCTTGCACCGGCTACCGCACGCGAATCGCCCTGGAGAATACCGCAGGGCAAGGCAGCAACCTTGGCTACCGGTTCGAGCAATTGCGGCGGATATTCGAGCTGGTCAAGGAGAGCGAGCGCCTCGCTCTCTGCTTCGATACGGAGCATGCGTTCGCGGCAGGCTACGATCTAAGCACTGCCGAGGGTTACGAGCGCACCTTCACCGAACTCGGCGAACATATCCCGCTGGCTCGGGTCGTGGCTTTCCACCTGAACGACTCGGTTAAGCCATTTCATTCGCGTGTCGATCGCCATGCCCATATCGGTCATGGGCACATCGGACTGGAGGCGTTTCGGCGGCTGGTCAACGATCGGCGCTTCTTCGGCCTTCCTATGTGCCTGGAGACGCCCAAGGGAGACGACCTTAAGGAGGACGTGGAGAACCTGCGCACGCTGCGCGGGCTTCTGGCGAGCGGCAACTGATGGCGAAAAGGATTCTTACCGGAGACCGGCCCACCGGACCGCTTCATCTGGGCCACTACGTGGGATCGCTGCAAAACCGTGTACGCCTGCAGCACGAGTACGACACCTATCTGCTGATCGCGGACCTTCAAGCGCTGACCGACAACTTCGAGCATCCCGAGCACTTGAACGAAAACGTGCTCCAGGTAGCCATGGATTACCTGGCGGTCGGGATCGACCCGGACAAGGTGAAGATCGTCGTGCAGTCGATGGTGCCGGAGCTGGCGGAGCTCACGATTTACTTCATGAATCTCGTAACCGTGGCCACGCTGGAGCGCAATCCCACGGTCAAGGAGGAAATCCGCCAGCACCGTTTCGGACGCGCCGTGCCCGTGGGCTTCTGGTCGTATCCCATCTCGCAGGCCTCCGACATCGCCATCTTCAAAGCCGAGCTGGTTCCGGTTGGTGAGGACCAGCTTCCGATGATCGAGCAGACGCGCGAGATCGTGCGCCGCTTCAACTCGCTCTACAGCGAGGTGCTGGTCGAGCCCAAGGCTCTGCTGGGCGCGGTTGCACGCCTGCCCGGCACCGACGGCGGCGCCAAAATGTCAAAGTCGCTGGGCAACTGCGTTTACTTGTCCGACCCGCCCGAGACCGTACGCAAGCGGGTGATGTCGATGTACACGGACCCGACCCGGATTCATCCAACCGACCCGGGGCATGTCGAAGGTAATCCCGTGTTCGCCTATCATGACGCGTTCAATGACGATCGCGCCGAGGTCGAGGAGCTGAAGGAGCGTTACCGCGCGGGCCGGGTCGGCGACGTTGAGGTCAAGCAGCGGCTTTGCGCAGCGCTCGAACGCTTTCTGGCTCCGATTCGCGAGCGCCGGGCGCACCACCTGTCCAATCCGGTACGGGTGCGCGAGATTGTGCTTGAAGGGACGCGGCAAGGGCGAGCGGTCGCGCAGGCAACGATGGCGGAAGTGCGTGCCGCGATGAAGCTCGATTATAAATTCGGATGAGCCTGCAGCGGCGCGATACCGGCGGCCGTGCAACGAGGGATCGCCGCCGCGTCGTGTCGGCAGCGTTCGGAAAGAGCGCCGGTCCGGCCGCCTAGGCCTTGGCGCTGGGCCGGGCCGAGACCGCGGCGTGCCAGCGGCTGAGATTTTTCTGTCCGGGATCGATCCGGATGCCCGAGGTACGGGAGAAATCTATGCCGCAAAGCGCCGTGATGTCGGCGATCGTGAAGCGATCGCCCGCAATAAAAGGCCGCGACGCCAGTTCGCTGTCAAGCCACGCCAGGCTTGCGATCACGTGCCGCCGGCAGATCTCGGCGTACTCCGGGGACTGCTCGATGCGGCCTTTGAAGAATTCGTGGCGATAGCGGAAGGCGCCCGTCGCCGCCTCGAAAAGTTCGAATTCCATCCGCCGGTTCCACATCTCGACCAGTGCGCGATCTTTCGCGTCGGTTCCCATAAGCGGCGGTTCGGGTTGGATCTCTTCGAAATAGCGGCAGATGGCGACGCTTTCAGCGATGCAAGTGCCGTCGTCGAGTTCCAGCACCGGAAGTGTGCCCATCGGGTTCTTCTTTCGAAATTCGGGACCGCGATTGACGGCTTTTACTATGTCGACTTCCTCAAAGGGTACGACGATCCCCTTTTCGGCTAGAAAAATACGGACGCGGCGCGGATTGGGCGCGGTCGAGCTGTTGTAAAGCTTCATCGGCGGTTGCTCCTTATGGACGGCTGACAGCCCTAAAACATCGGGGCACAGTGCACACCCGAACACGTGCAGCGCGCTCGGCTCGAGCAAGCTACGCGGGTTTGGCAGCGGCCCTGCGGCCGCTCTCGTGCCAAGAAGCCCGGCCCCGCGACCTTCCGTTTCGCGCTTAGAACAGCGTGTAGATGAATGGCGCTACGGTCGAGTACTGGGCGATTGCCACCAGCACGCTCAGTACCAGCAACGTGCCGATAAGCGGTATCAGCCAGAACTTCTTGCGCTCACGCGCGAAACCCCACAGATCCTTAAGCAAGCCCATCCGGCAACCCGTAGCCGAGTGCGATCAGTCCGTACTTTACCGGCAGAGGCTCGAAATGGTCAACCAAGGCTGTTCGCCGCGGCTACGAAACCTGCCTCGTACAGCCTTGAGCAAGAAGTGTCGCGTTAATCAAGCTCGAACTCTCGGCGCCAGGAGTCGTCTGCTTCTGCCGCCGGCTGATCATCCTTGGCCAGGATGAAGTTTTCGAGTACCAGGAAATCGATTCCCGTGCGCATAAAGCACCGGTAAGCTTGCTCGGGCGTGCAGACTATCGGCTCGCCGCGGACATTAAACGAGGTGTTAACGAGCACCGGACATCCGGTCAGCGCCTCAAAGCGGCGTATGAGTTCGTGAAAGCGCTGGTTAGTCTCGCGATGGACAGTCTGGATACGCGCCGAATAATCGACGTGCGTAATCGCGGGAACGCTGGAGCGCGGCACGTTGAGCTTGTCGATTCCGAACAGGCGCTGCTGTTCCTCGGTCATCGGGATTCGCAGCGACTCCTTGACCGGGGCGACCAGCGCCATATAGGGACTGGGGCGGTCGAGCTCGAAAATATCGCTGGCGCGCTCGGCGAGCACCGACGGTGCGAACGGCCGAAACGACTCGCGAAACTTAATCTTAAGGTTCATTGCCGCCTGCATCTCGGGTTTTCGCGGGTCTCCGATTATCGAACGGCTGCCAAGCGCCCGCGGTCCGAACTCCATGCGGCCTTGAAACCATCCGACAACCTTGCCCTCCGCCAGGATACGCGCGACTTCCGAACACAAGGCATCGTCGTCGAGCCGCCGATAGACGGCGCCCGAGGCGGCCAGCGACTGGGCGATCTCGCCGTCGCTGAAAGACGGGCCGAGAAAGGCGCCGTCCATTGAGTCGGTGCCGCCGTTGGAATGGCGAGGCTGGCGGTGGTGAATATGCCAGGCCGCCAGTGCAGCTCCGACCGCTCCACCCGCATCGCCCGCAGCCGGCTGCACCCATAGGTCGCGGAACAGCCCCTCGCGAAGCAGCTTGCCATTAGCCACGCAGTTCAGCGCCACGCCGCCGGCCAGGCATAAATACTCGGCATCGATCTCGCGGCGCGCCGTGCGGGCGAGCCGTGCAACCACTTCTTCGGTTACCGCCTGGATAGATGCGGCCAGGTCCATCTCGCGCTGCGTCAGAGGCGACTCGGGCTTTCGAGGTGGTCCGCCAAAGAGCGCATGAAAGCGCTCGTTGGTCATCGTAAGCCCCGTCGCGTAGTTGAAGTAGTCGGTGTTCAGGCGGAAGGTTCCATCCGCCTTGAGATCAATCAGATGGCGGTAAATGAGGTCGACGTAGCGCGGCTCGCCGTACGGCGCGAGTCCCATCACCTTGTACTCGCCGGAGTTAACCTTGAACCCCGTGTAGTAGGTGAAGGCCGAGTAAAGCAAGCCGAGCGAGTGGGGAAAGTCGACTTCCCAGCAGGGCGTAAGTTCGTTGTCCGCGCCGAGCCAGAGCGAGGTCGTAGCCCATTCGCCGACGCCGTCCAGGCAGAGCACGGCGGCGCGCTGGAACGGGCTCGCAAAGAAGGCCGAGGCGGCGTGGGCTTGATGATGCTCCGTGAAAAGAAGCGGCGCCAGCTTGGGCGCTTCGGGATCGAGGGCGCGGAGTTCCTTTTCGAGCACCGACCGCAGGTTGAGCTTCTCCTTGAGCCAGAGCGGCATGGCGGTGAGAAACGAGGCCAACCCCCGCGGCGCATAACCAAGATACGTCTCGAGCATGCGCTCGAACTTGAGCCACGGCTTGTCGTAAAAAACGACCACGTCGATTTCGCGCAGCTTGACGCCTTCCGCCGCAAGGCAATAGGCGGCTGCTCCTCTTGGAAAACGCGCGTCGTGTTTCTTTCGTGAGAAGCGCTCCTCCTGCGCGGCCGCTACTATCGTGCCGTCGCGCACGAGCGCGGCCGCACTGTCATGGTAATAAGCGGAAATCCCCAGGATTCGCATTCGATTTCGTACCCGAGCCTTTTTAGCTGTAGCATACCGATGCGGGTGCCCGAATCCGATGTGGCTTCGGTCCGAGGCAGTTGAAGCGGCGCCAAGCCTGCCTGCGTTCTCTTTAGACCGGTTTATACGGGGCGCAAATCAGGATGAGCCGAGTTACCACTGGCGACTGACAAGCCTAAGATGACGGCCCTGCGTGAGCATTGATGAACATCTAACTCTTGCGTTTGGAGCAGATCGCTGTTGTTCTTATACATGCTTGAGGGAGGACGAAGCTTAACTGATGGCAGCTCCAGCCCGGATTGAGGTTCCGCGCCGACCGGCACGCTTTGGCCAAAGCTCTCGCACTGACCCTTGGTGGGCAGCACCAACGGTGGTTTTTATTGTCCTGTCGGCTTTTGTCATCTATTCGATCTGGGCGGCCTTGCAAGGACGCGATTACCGTTGGGGTCCTTACCTGTCGCCGCTCTATTCGCCCGAACTGTTCGGGGGGCCTCATGCCTTCATCGGTGGGAAACCAGGATGGTGGCCGGACTGGCTTTTCTGGTCGCCCGCCATCCTGATCCTTTGGGCGCCGGCCGGATTACGAGTCACCTGCTACTATTACCGTGGTGCCTATTACAAGGCGTTCTGGGCTGACCCGCCTTCGTGCTCCGTAGGAGAACCGCGCCAGAGTTATCGAGGCGAGAATTCCTTTCCGCTCATTCTGCAAAACGTCCATCGCTATTTCATCTACCTGGGCCTCATTTACCTAGTCTTTCTCCTGCATGACGCATGGGAAGGCCTGTGGTTCCCGAATCCGGCCACCGGCCACAGAGTCTTTGGGGTTGGCGTGGGCAGCATCGTGCTGATCGTTAACATGACCTTGCTGTCCGGATACAGCTTCGGCTGCCATTCGCTGCGTCACCTGGTGGGTGGTTACCTCAAGCAGTTGTCGGGATGCCCCGTGCGCGCCCGGCTCTTCGGATGCGCTTCGGCCTTCAACCGCCGCCATATGCTGTGGGCGTGGATGAGTCTATGCTTCGTGGCTTTTACCGACATTTATGTCCGGCTGTGCGCCATGGGGATCTGGACCGACTGGAGAATCTTCTAAATGGCTCAGTACGAGACCATTCGACATGATGTGTTGATAATCGGGGCGGGCGGCGCCGGATTGCGCGGAGCGGTAGAGGCTGCCGCGCGCGGAGCCTCGGTCGGCGTGGTGTCGAAGTCGCTGCTAGGTAAAGCGCATACGGTGATGGCTGAGGGCGGTGTCGCGGCGGCACTGGGCAACGTTGACGATCGCGACAACTGGAGGGTGCACTTCGCCGACACAATGCGCGGCGGCCAATACGTCAACAACTGGCGTATGGCCGAGTTGCATGCCAAGGAGGCGCCCGACCGGGTAAGGGAACTGGAAGCGTGGGGCGCCGTTTTCGACCGAACTCCTGATGGCCGCATTCTCCAGCGCAACTTCGGCGGCCATCGCTACCCGCGCTTAGCCCATGTTGGCGATCGCACGGGACTGGAGATGATTCGCACGCTCCAGGACCACGCCATATTCGAGCGTATCTCCTTTTATATGGAGTTTACGATCATCTCGCTGCTCAAGGACGGGAACCGGGTAGTTGGAGCGCTTGGCTACCAGCGCGAGAAGGGTCTTTTCTTTGTCTTTCAGGCCAAGGCGGTGGTGCTGGCGACGGGAGGACTAGGCCGGGCCTACAAGATCACCAGCAATAGCTGGGAATGCACTGGCGACGGCATAGCGCTCGCGTGCGATGCCGGCGCCGAACTGCAGGACATGGAGTTTGTCCAGTTCCATCCCACGGGCATGGTGTGGCCGCCCAGCGTGGCCGGAATACTGGTGACCGAAGGGGTACGCGGCGAGGGAGGCGTGCTGCGCAACGGGCTCGGGCGCCGTTTCCTTTTTGACGATATACCCCCACTCTATAAGGATCAGACTGCCGATAACGAGGAAGAGGGATGGCGGTACACCCAGGGCGACAAGAGCGCCCGGCGCCCACCCGAACTGTTGACGCGTGACCACGTCGCTCGCTGTATCGTGCGCGAAGTGCGCGAAGGGCGCGGCAGCCCCCACGGCGGTGTTTTTCTCGACATCGCGTGGATAAAGCAGAAAATTCCCAACGCCGAGAAGCACATCAGGACCAAGCTGCCCAGCATGTACGATCAGTTCCTGAAGCTTGCTGACCTGGACATCACCAAGGAACCGATGGAGGTAGGGCCCACGACCCATTATCTGATGGGCGGCGTCCGGGTCGACGGCGACAGCCAGATGAGTTCGCTGCCTGGCCTGTTCGCCGCGGGCGAATGCGCTGCTGGGCTGCATGGTGCAAATCGCTTAGGCGGGAACTCGCTCTCGGACCTGCTGGTTTTCGGCCAGCGGGCCGGTGAGTACGCGGCGCGTTTCGCGAAGGACGCAAGCCTCGCTCCGGTTAGCGAGAGCGCGGTCGGCGAGAGCATCCGCCAGGTGCTGGCGCCGTTCGAGAACGGTGCCAAGGGTCGCGGCGAATCGCCTTACCGTGTGCAAGCCGAGCTGCAAGACATGATGCAGGAACTGGTGGGAATTGTGCGCGTCGAGGACGAGATGGTGCGCGCTCTCGACGGCATTCAAAAACTCAAGGAGCGGTCCCGAAACCTGCGTGTCGAAGGCAACCGCATGTACAACGCCGGCTGGCACACGGCTATCGATGTGCGCAATCTTCTCACTATGTCAGAGGCCATTTGCCGCGGCGCAATCGAACGGCGCGAAAGCCGTGGCGCGCATTACCGGGTCGATTACCCGGAGAAATCGGAAAAGTTCGCCAAGGTTAACACGGTGCTCCACAAGGGCGAAGACGGTGCATTCAAGCTCCGGCTCGAGCCCATCAAGGAGATGCCGGCCGAACTGAAGCAGATAATCGAGGAGATGAAGTGACGGCCACCACCGCAACCTTTAGCATCTGGCGAGGAGACCGGCAGGGCGGAAAACTCGTCGAGTACCAAACCGAAATCGCCGAGGGTATGGTCGTGCTCGACGCCGTGCGGCGAATTCAGGCCGATCAAGCCAACGACCTGGCGGTACGCTGGAATTGCAAGGCTGGCAAGTGCGGCTCCTGCGCGGCCGAGATCAACGGCAAGCCGCGCCTGATGTGTATGACTCGGCTGAGCGACGTCCCCACCAACCGGCCAATCCTGGTCGAACCTATGCGCACCTTCCCGCTCATTCGGGACCTGGTCACCGACGTTTCGTGGAATTTCGAAAAGAAACGGACCGTCAGGAAGTTCACCCCGCGCAAACCCGACGCGCCCGACGGGACTTGGCGCATGGCCCAGATCGATGTCGACCGGGTGCAGGAGTTTCGCAAGTGCATCGAATGTTTCCTGTGCCAGAATGTCTGCCACGTACTGCGTGACCATCAGCTCTTCGACGAATACATCGGCCCGCGCCTGCTGACGCACAGCGCGGCGCTGGAGATGCATCCGCTCGACTCCGACCATCGGCTCTCCGATCTTCGCTTCACTCAGGGAATCGGCTACTGCAACATCACCAAGTGCTGCACCAAGGTTTGTCCCGAAGAAATCAAAATCACCGATAACGCGATCATTCCTCTCAAAGAGCGGCTAGTCGACCGCTACTTCGATCCCGTGGCCTGGCTTTTCGGCGCCGGGCGCTGAGCCGGGTCTGGCCTGATGCTGGGCGCGCAAGCCGCGCGCCCATGGGTGTAGGATCGCCGCGCATGGCCTGAGCGGCGATCCTGCCGCGCGCCTTCGCGGATAACTGTTCCCGAACGGTAGCTTCCAGTGCTCTCAAGGTCCGCGATATTTGCGGTGTTTGAGGACCGGCTCCACTCGTGAGCTGGCCTAGGTGGCAGTTTTTCGTTTCCAGGCGGCCAAGAAATCTGTGGCGCGTTCTGCGCCCGAAAATTCGATTTAACGCTTGCCTCGTACGCACGACGGTGCGAACCTGCTTGAACCGGCGCGCGGCCGTCCGGCTGCGCGCCTACGGCACGCGAACGACATTGAGACAATGACTCGCAGGTCGGTTACCGCGGTTGCCTTGATCGCAGGCCTGAGCATGGCCTCAGTGTTCGTCATGTGGCAACGCACTCCAAGGGCACAAGCGGTATCCCAGCGCCTGGAACAGATCGACTCTCTGGTCGGCCGGATTCGACACGTCGAGAACCGTTTCCCGTTGCGGGCGATTGGAAGCAGCAGTGCCGGACGGCTGGGCACGCTGGCGCAGCGATGGCCGGCTATCCGTGCAATGGTCGAGCGCCGGTTAGGACCCGGCCTTGTGCCGGAGACAGTCATGGACGCTGGCGTTCGAACGGCGCGAGCGCGCAATCCCGCCGTGTCGGCGCCCAACCTTTCGCTCACGCGCTTCTCCGGTTTCACGCAAAACGAAACTGCCACTGCGTGGTGCGGAACGAACGTGGTGGTCGGCTTTAACGATACCGCCGCCGAAGTGGAAACCCTCGCAGCCACGACCTCCGGAGTCAGTCTCGACGGTTACTCGGTTTCCAGCCACCGTGGCGCGGGTTTCCGCTACCGCGGCCCGCTTCCACCTGCAAGCGACCCGAACACGATGCTTAACGGAGATCCGTCGCTGGCATGCACGAGCGCGGACGATTTTTACTATTCGTCGTTGTGGTTCGACGCTACCAATAAGCTTGTGGGCGTCGCCCTGTCGCTGTCGACGGACGGGGGCAACGATTTTTCCGCGCCACAGCCAGTGGTGGCAAAAGACTACCTGACCCATTTCATCGATTGGGACCGGCTAGTCTTGGATCCGTCCCATCCGGACCTGATCTATCTCACCTACACCGATTTCGACACCACCGGTGCGTTCTGCGGACTTGACAGCGATGGTGACGCCATTCTGGAGAGCAGCATCCAGGTCGTCTCCTCGACCGACGCGGGCGCCACCTGGAGTGCTCCGTCGGTGATCGCGCCGACCTGCGCTACCAACCATGCTACCGACGAATCCGACTCGTTGTATCCGGTCGTGCACGATTCGAGCGTCGCGGTCGGACCGGACGGAGAAATCTACGTAGCTTGGGAAGCGATCGCCGGCGACGGAGTTAGCAGAGAGATCGACTTTGCGAGTTCGGCCGCCAGCAGTCAAAATTTCAGCACGCCGGTAACCGTACACTCAGCAGACTGTGCCGGCGGCTGCGGCGACCTCCAGGGCTACATCCGCATTGCCGAGGCACCGGAACTCGCGGTGGACACTTCCCGCAAATCAAGCCGTGGAACCATTTACGTAGCATGGACTGACGGCGACGATGCCGTGCCGGACTCGCTATCCGGCAGCTATGCGTTTACCGATATCTTACTATCAAGCTCGACGGACGGCGGTGCCAACTGGTCAAGCCCCTTGCGGGCCGATAATTCTACCGGCGCTGCGCGTCCGGGCGTGCCGGTTGATCATTTCGAGCCGGCGATAGCCGTCGACCGGACCGGCCGTGTCGCCGTCTGTTTCTACGATCGCCGCCGTGACCCGAACAATTTTTTCATCGATCGGTATTGCGCGTCGTCGAAGAATCGGGGCGTGACTTGGAGCAATCGCAGGATTACGGCTCAGTCGTTTCCCTCTCTGGTAGCGCAGGATCTTCTCGACCCTGTGGATTACATGGGCGACTACGACACCCTGGCGGCGGATTTTCTGAACATCACGGCTGGTTTTCGCGGAGCGTATGGTGACAACTCCAGCGGCAACCCTGAAGTCAGAATCAACTCTTTTTAGAATCCGCACCGTGCACTGAGATCTATCGGATAGCCTTCTTCAGCGAGCAATCAGCTCCCACTCCAGCCTGCGCTTTTTTCACCTGACTTCCGTAGAGCTTTGCTGACTCGTCTTGAGCCCTGTGTCCGTCCTGGCGTACGGATCTGGCACATCGGCCGACGCAGCCAGACATGCCATTTTGTTCGCTAACTGTGTCAATTTGAAAGCATCCGCTACCCAGCTTCACTAAAGATTTGCCGGAATAGCCTGCGAATCGGTTAATCGTTAATGGTTTGCGCCGCTAAAAACGCTGGCATGAAAGGTGCTGTCTGACAGCGCTTGGTGTGACGAAACAAACTGGCTATCGAACGTAAAGGAGTGTGCTATGAAAAACTATCTGCTCAAGCTGTACGTTACATTGACTGAGTATCCGCGCGGCCAGACGATGACCGAGTACGCGCTTATTCTCGCCACGATCGCTGTGGCCGCGTACGTCGCCTACCAGGGACTGGGTACGAAGATAAGCGATTTGGCAAACACAGTGGCGGGCGATCTGTAGCTGAAAGGTTGGAATGATTGGCGCTTAACAGCCTGCGAAAAAGACCGGCTTCCTCGGTTTGGCTCTCGTTTTCTAGGAGAGACCATAGTGAATCTAGAGACGGAAGACGACCGTCTGGCGCGGATGTTTATATCCGCGCCAGACAATGCAGTAAGCAATCGCGCTTCGCTGGCTGCTGCGCGCGAGCGGGGGTGTTGGTTTCTGCCAGCGCTGCAGATAGGCGGCGAGCCAGGCGTCTAATAAGAAGAGAACCCTCCATCTTCGGACCGATAGACGAGTGTCCGCCACTTTCGCAGACCGGCCAGAGCTTTGCAGAGGGTTTAGAGATGGGTTCGCGAGCCGCGAGTCGGCGGATTGAACGTGACGTGCTTTCAAGGCTCCGAGGCCAATCGCTCGTCGAGTTCGCCCTTATTCTGACCCTCGTATTGCTGGTCATTCTGTTGGCTATTCAGTTTGCGTTGATCGGCGAGGCGGCGTTGGCGCTGGGGCAGATGAACTATCAGGGGGCGCGGTACGCGGCGGTCAATCCGAACGCGGACCAGACGGCAGTGACGAGTTACATGGTCTCGGTGGGGTCGCCGACGGTGACCACGAACAACGGCGCCAACCTGACGGTCACGCTCACGCCGAACACGGCGCGGACCTTCGGGCAGCCGGTGACAGTGTCGGTGGTGTTCAACGCGGCCTCGCTGGTGGTGCTGCCCAATCCGTTTTTCGGGATCAGCTTTCCCACTCAGTTGCAGAGCACCGAAACGGCGATGACCGAGGGGGAATGAGCTGTCGGAGTGATGGGTAGCGGCGATGAAACGACCGGTGGTGTTTGTGGGATTGGCGGGGTTTGCGGCACTGATGGCGGCGTTGGTGGTGTACTCGGCGCTGAGGCGGCGGGAGACGGAACTGGCGAAGGCGCGGGCGCAGACGGTGGAGATTGCGGTGGCGGCGCGGACGCTGGGGCTGGGGGCGAAGCTGGAGCCGGGCGACGTGCGGATGACGCGCTGGGCGCGCGACAGCGTGCCGCCCGGGGCGTACTACAGCGTGGCGGCGGTGGCGGGGAGTTTCACCAAGCGCAGCTTCGTGGAGAACGAGCCGCTGGTGGCGGACCAGTTGTTTACGGGGCAGAAGAGCGCGGGAGTGATGCCGCTGTTGATACCGCCGGGGATGCGGGCGATGTCGGTGCCGGTGGACGAGGTGAGCGACATTGCGGGGTTTGTGTTGCCGCATGCGCGGGTGGACGTGCTGGTGGCGCTGTCAGGGGGGAGCGGGGGCGAGAAGCCGTTTTCGAAGATTGTGTTGCAGGACGTGGCGGTGTTGGCGGTGGCGCAGGAGATCGAGCAGCAGCAGGACAAGCCGCAGCTGGTCAAGGTGGTGACGCTGTTGGTGACGCCGCGGGAGGCGGAGCGGCTGGCGCTGGCGAGCCGGGAAGGGACGTTGCGGCTGGCGATGCGCAACTACAACGACCAGCAGGTGGTGGTGACGAGCGGGGTGGACGTGGCGGGGTTGCTGCACGGGGGGCTGGGGACGGCACCGGGGACGATACGCAGCCAGCAGGGGCGGCGTCTGGCGCGTGCGGCGGTCAAGCCCCGGACGGTGGCGGTGGAGGTGCTGCGCGACGGCAAGTCGGCGGAGTCGGTCTCGTTCACGAAGAATCCCGGGGCGGGGGTGGCGCCACCGCTGTGGCTGCCGGTAGCGCCCAAGCAGGCCACCCCCGCCAAGGCGCCCGGGCAGGCGCGGGGCGGCGCGCCGGCACCGCTGGCCGCGTCGTCGGCGCCGGCTCCTGCCAAGCCGGTGGCCATGGCTTCTTCCCCGCCGGCTGCCGAGACCGCCTTCAACGGCCCCAACGCCAAGACGATCGACGTGCCGTAGGGGTCCAGGGGCGGGGGAACGGACAGCAGCCTGATGGGTATGACGGGTGGGGATGAGGTGACGAGGTAATGACAATGACGACACAGCGGGGATGTGTGTTGCTGGCATGGCTTCTGGCGGCGCTGGGGCTGCTGATGGCGCAGGTGGCGTTGGTGGATGCCAGCAGCGAGACGCCTGCGGTGCAGATACCTGTAGCGCTGACGGCGGGGGAGAACTACGTCATCACGGGGTTGAGCAAGAGCGCGACGCCGGCGGTGCGGATTCTCAACAATCCGCACGCGCTGGTGGTCAACG